>JAPKYA010000023.1 GCA_026394565.1 Methanothrix sp. | reverse complement strand
TCCTCGTCCCACTTAATTGTCCTCGCCTGGACATGGGGGAATGAGGCGATCATGGAGAGAAGAGTTGCACCCATTAATGTGCATCCCATGTTCTCCACCTCTTTTATGCCGAATTTCCTTTGGGTCAGGTCTCCGATCATCTGCGTAGTCCGAAAGACCTTGGGAGCCCATTCATCTGTCATTGCCAGCACGCCGGAAGGAGCCACAGAGGCCATGCTTTTATGACCCGAGCCGATGATGAAATCAGCTCCAATCTTCTTGCCGTCAACGGGCATTACTCCCACGGTATAGGCTCCGTTATACAGAAACGGGATGCCGTACTCTTTGGCTATTTTAGCTATGCCATAGACGTCGTGCTCATTAGCAAACTGATAGTCAAAGTGATCGATCATAATCAGCGCCGGAAGCTTTCCTGTTTCCCTTTTGACATCCTCTATCTTCAAGGCGGTTGAATCTGCAGTGACTATGTGATTTTCGTCCAGAGGAACTTCTTTAACTATTCCGCCGGCAACCTCTACTGCCAGGAACTCTGTATAATGTGCCAGAGAAGAGACAATCACGCTGTCGCCTTTCTCCACAATGGACTGAGTTACGGCCTGAAATCCCCTGCGTGCACCGGGGACGACCCGAGCCTGATCCATGTTCAGGAACTTGGCCAGATCCTGGTGGAACTCCTCGATGGGAGGCCGGGTGATTTTATCGAGCCGGAAGGGCTTTCGACAGTAGTCGCAGGTAGAGTAGCCGTCTCCATAAGATATGATCGCCTTGCGGGCTTCAGGCGTAAGCCTGCCCGCTGCCTGGATGGGATGGATGTTTATGAACTCCTCTTCCCTGGTCCTCGGTTCGAGCTTTCCTACTCTGTTGCAGGCGGGTTTGCCGTCACCATTCTCTAAGTCGGAGATTATGCTCTTAATCTTCGTAATAGTGTTCGAAAACTCCTCTTGCTGCAACTCATCAAAACCTGCTGGTAGAGATTGCCTGAAGATCTCTCTGATATCCTCCAGGGCAAAGAGTGCCTCATATGTTTTCTGAATCTGTAGACTCTTTCTGGATTCGCTCACCTTTTTCGGCCTCCAAAAGCCATTGTCCCATTGGAACATATTGAAGGAAGTGTTAGCTCGCGATTTGCGCCTTCTGCTGGACGCACATTAGCCTGCTCTTATTGGGCTCAGGCCTGGTTCACGATTGTGAATAACGCCGTAACGATTGTTATGCCATATAAAGCTATTCTCCTTGGTTTCCGTCAAATTGTCTGCAGTTTGACCCTTGAGAACAGGCCTGTTAAAACTCGGTAGCTAACTTATTTAAGAACTGAGATTGAGGCAAAAATAGCCTTGAGCAAGACAATACCCCTTCGCGCTTGCTCAAGAATGTCTCTTCAGGTATGACACAATTCAGCTCAGGTTGTCGTAGAAGCTGGTATCGAAGAGATCCACCTCAGTCAGATTCTTTTGCATGTACTTCAACTCAAAGTCTTCTGCAGCATATTCCAGTGTGGAGGGTATTTGTACATGAGGATCGCTGATCCACTTGCCGTCCCAGGTCTGCAGGGATTGCTTTACCTGATCTATGTCTTGACCGATCTTTTTGGCATAGATCTCCGCAGCTTCATCGGAATGTTCGTTAATGTACAAGGTAGCGTTGCTGTGAATCGATGTTGACTGCGGCTGTCACTAGCGGTCCCAAAGTGCACAATCCTGGCGGTCTGAAAGTGCACACCTCCACATCCTTGGCATCAAACCTCAAAGGCTGTGGCGATGTTGCCGGAAGGAGAGTTCCACATGTTAAGAGATCTTTACAGACAGGG
>JAPKYA010000040.1 GCA_026394565.1 Methanothrix sp. | reverse complement strand
ACGGACACGCTACGCGAACAGGGCCTTTCCGTAGATGTGAGGCACATCATGTTGGTGGCGGACATCATGACCGTAGACGGGGAGCTGAAACAGATCGGACGGCACGGCGTCTCGGGCGAGAAGGCCAGCGTGCTGGCCAGAGCCGCCTTCGAGGTCACCGTCAATCATATCCTGGATGCGGCCATTCGCGGCGATGTAGACGATCTCAAAGGTGTGACGGAAAACGTAATCGTGGGCCAGCCCATACAACTGGGCACAGGTGACGTTACCCTGGTGGCAAGCAAGAGATGAGGTAATAACGATGATAAACGTAGATAGAGCTCTAAGAAGTTCCATCAGAACCGGAAAAGTGGTGCTAGGATCGAATAGGACCGTTGAAACAGGACTTGACGGGCAAGCAAAACTCATAGTGTTCGCTGTAGACTGTCCTGCGGATGTAAGGATGCAACTGGAGATCATGGACGTTCCAGTCTACGGTTACCAGGGGTTAGGCAAGGACCTCGGATCTGCCTGCGGGAAACCCTTCTCCGTGGCCGCCTTGGCCATCATCGAGCCAGGTGACTCGGAGATAATGGCACTGCAGCGTGAGATCCGGGGTGTTGAGACATGAGTGAGTTTAAGCTCACCACCGAAGGAATCAGATATATTGCTTTGTTCGAGAGCTTGACTGGCGGCATGGCCAGGGATTGCGTCGTGGATGCGGAGAACGAACGCATCATTTTTGTCATAAAAAAAGGAGATATGGGCGCAGCCATAGGCCGAAAGGGCTCGAACATCAACCGGGTGAAGAAGTCGGTAGGAAAGCAGATCGAGATCGTCGAGTACAGCGACGATGTATTGGAGTTTTTGGAGAACCTCTTCCAGCCGGCGGCCATAAAGAATATTATGGTCGTAAACAAGAATGATAAGCGATTGGCTTATGTAGAGGTAGCAAATAAGGACAAAGGCATTGCCATCGGCAGAGATGGTCGAAACATATTAAAAGCCAAGATGCTTGCGCAGAGGCATCACGGCGTTGATGATATCATAATTCAATAGAGAATTGTTGCGATTTACTCAAGGTGAAATGAATGGGAAATGGAATCTATGCAGCCAGGAAACTGGAGAGTGATAGGAAGGCGCTCCGGTGGAGCTATCCTAAGTATATCCGAAGGATGTCGGGGAGCAAGATAAAGGCTGACCCCCTGGGTGGAGCGCCCATGGGAAGGGGAATAGTTCTCGAGAAGGTAGGAATTGAGGCTAAGCAGCCCAACTCAGCCATAAGAAAAGCTGTGCGCATACAGCTTATCAAAAATGGTCGTCAGGTTACGGCTTTTGCTCCGGGCGATGGAGCCATCGGATTCATAGATGAGCATGACGAGGTCACCGTCGATCGTATCGGCGGGCGTCAGGGACGGTCCATGGGAGATATCCCTGGAGTCAGATTCAAGGTTATCGCAGTCAATAATGTCTCTCTGCTGGAGCTTGTCCGAGGGAGAAAGGAAAAGCCGGTAAGGTGATTATTGTGAAGCTATTCGGCAAGTGGGACCCGGCTGAGGTTGAGGTTACTGATCCAAGCGTAAAGGGCTATATGAACCTGGCATCCAAGACCGTCATTCATTCCGGCGGCAAGCATGCCAAGCAGCAGTTCAAGAAGTCCGAGCAGCACATCGTGGAGCGCCTGGTAAATAAGTTGATGAGAACGGAGAAGAACACGGGCAAGAAGCTCAAGGCCTATGGCATTGTCGAGAGTGCGTTTGACATCGTCGCCAAGAAGACCAAGGAGAACCCGCTCTCCATTCTGGCCAAGGCCATAGCCAATGCCGGGCCGCGCGAAGAGGTTGTTCGGCTCAAGTACGGCGGCATAACTGTGCCCAAAGCCGTGGATACATCTCCCCAGAGGCGCGTGGACACGGCCCTCATGTTCCTGGCCAAGGGCACGCATGCCGCCTCCTTTAAGAAGGCCAAGAAGGCGGATATGGCACTGGCGGACGAGATCATTTCTGCTGCCAACCGCGATGTCAAGAGCTACGCCATCAACCACAGGGACAGTGTGGAGCGCGTGGCCAAAGCGGCGAGATAGAGCTGCTTTTATTTATCTTTTTTTAATGCAATAAATTGCAAATTTCATTGCCCCAGTTGTGGACTTTTGGTTTGGCATTGACAAGCCATAGCACCTGAGACGATAAAAATTCTTCTGAGGTCGAGGTTTAACCACATTTACGGATTTCTGAAAATGCAAGTTGTACATATATCCCTTGTGAATCTCCTAAAATAGGCCTAAATCGTATTCTGCCCAAGTCTATATTCCTATATTTTTGGCAAATCCTGGTTTACAATTCAGTGATTTAGAGTTTTCGATATCGTTAAAAGCAAAGAGAAAATCCACAATCCGTCGCGCATCATCGGAGGATTTTGAGGTGGAAAGTGTCCTTACTTATAATAATGTCTTGCATTTCAAAGCATACCGAAAAAAAGAGCGATTACAGTTATACGCATTGTATAGAGATGGAATCAGCCATTATACCCCAACTCCTTGGCTTTGGCGAAGGCGGCATCAGCTTCGCTGGTCCTTCCAAGGGCTTCAAGAGCATGGCCTTTGTTGATCCAAGTTCCGGCCTTAACGTAGACATGGTTGGAGTCGAGCTTGATACCCTCGTCAAAAGCCTTGACGGACTCATTGTACATGCCCAGAAAATATAGAATAAGGCCTTTGTTGATCCAGGCACCGGCATTGTTGGGATCTAGCCTGATAGCTTCGTCAAAAGCCTTGCTGGCTTCATCATCCCTGCCAATGCTACCAAGAGCTTCGCCTTTGTTGGTCCAGGACTTGGCTAATTTGGGATCGAGCTTGATGGCCTCATCGTAGCATTTGATAGCCTCATCGTACTCGCGCAGTTTGCTGAGAGCATAGCCTTTGTTATTCCAGGCACCGGCATAGTTGGGATCCAGCCTGATGGCTTCATCATATGCTTTGATTGCATTATCGTACTTGCCCTGATTATAGAGAGTAAAGCCTTTGTTGTACCAGGTTGCGGCATCATTGGGATCTAGCCTGATGGCTTCATCAAGAGCTTGGATGGCATCATCGTACTTGCCTTGCTTACCGAGAGTAATGCCTTTGCTGCTCCAGGCTACGGCAAGGTTTGGATCTAGCCTGATGGCTTCATCGTAGGCCTTGATGGCTTCGTCGTATTTGCCCTGGCTACCGAGAGTAATGCCTTTGTTGTACCAGGCTTTGGCATAGTTGGGATCTAGCCCGATGGCTTCATCATAGGCCGTGATGGCCTCATCGTACATGCTTTGCTTCCTGAGAGCTTTGCCTTTGGTGTTCCAGGCGGCGGCATCGTTTGGATCTAGCCCGATGGCTTCATTGCAGCACTCTAATGATTCATTATATTTGGTCAAATTAAGAAGAGCGTTGCCTTTTTGTCTCCATGTGTCACTAGCGGTCCCAAAGTGCACAATCCTGGCGGTCTGAAAGTGCACACCTCCACATCCTTGGCATCAAACCTCAAAGGCTGTGGCGATGTTGCCGGAAGGAGAGTTCCACATGTTAAGAGATCTTTACAGACAGGGAT
>JAPKYA010000047.1 GCA_026394565.1 Methanothrix sp. | reverse complement strand
AAGAAATCATCTTTCCTCTCTACGCCCGATCAGAGATACGCGACATCCTGAGCCGCCGGGCGCAGATGGGCTTCTATCCCGGCGTGATGGCCGATGATGTCCTGGAGGCAGTTGTGGACTGCACAGAGAGGTCCGGGGACCTGCGGGTGGGAATTGACCTTCTCAAGAGGTCCGGCCTGTCTGCAGAAAAGCGTGCCTCCAAGAGCGTCTCTCTGGCGGATGTGGCCGGCTCATGCGACCGCTCCCGCCTGGTTCACCTCACCTATGCCCTGAAATCCCTGAAAGATGATGAACTGGTTGTGCTGCGCATCGCTGCGGAGCAGAAAAGCTGGCGCGCGGGCGAATTATTTGTTCGCTTTCATGAGCAGACCGATGCGGGATACACCCGTTTTCATGAGATTCTCAATAAGCTCGATTCTATCCGGCTGATTAATGCCGATTTTACCGGGGCGGGGGAGCGGGGCAGAAGCCGCGTCATCAGCGTGCGCTATGAGCCCGAGGAAATCTTGAGCCGGCTGGGTCCATAAATAATTATTTGCAAAAGCGATCTATATAAAAAATTTATTTAGTATTTCCTCTATATAGATCATATAGACAAGGGCTTTAACCCGTTAATGTATTCTGCCAGGGCGTATGGATCGGCCCAGGATAAAGATGCCTCGCAAATACGCTGAGATGTTCGTGGAGGCTCTGCTATTCATGTCTGCCATCACCTCCATCCTCATTATGCTTCTCATTTTCTACTTCCTTATCCATGAAAGCCTCCCCGCCTTTTCAAGTCTGGGCCTCTTCTCCCTGTTATCCGGCTCGAAATGGCATCCTGCCGGTGATATTTACGGATTCTTGCCTCTTATTGCCGCCTCATTGGTCATCACTCTTCTGGCTCTTTTTATCAATATCATCATCGGTTTTCCTCTGGCCATTTACCTGGCTGAGCTGGCCGGGCCTAAGAGCAAGGCCTTATTGAAACCGGCCATTGAGCTCTTGGCCGGAGTCCCTTCCATCGTCTACGGCTTTTTAGGAGTGATAATTCTCGTATCTTATCTGCAGGACAGCTTTGATATGCTCACCGGCAGATCGATTTTGGCCGGGTCGATCCTTCTAGGCGTTATGTTCATTCCCTACCTCACCACCATTTGTGAGGATGCTCTGCGGGCTGTGCCCAGCGAATTCAAGGAGGGCTCGCTGGCGCTGGGGGCCAATCGCTGGCAGACTCTCCGAAATGTGACCATACCGGCGGCATCATCCGGAATTACGGCAGCCGTTCTCCTCAACATTGGAAGCATAATCGGAGAGACCATGGCCGTGCTCTTGGTGGTGGGAAACGTTGCCAGACTGGCCTCTCCCCCTTACGATATCTTTGATCAGGGGGCAACCTTCACCTCGGTCATCGCCGGGGAGATGGGCGAGGTGGCCAGAGGTTCAATGCATTATCATGTTCTTTTTGCGGTTGGATTCGTTCTTCTCATCGTGGTCTCCATCCTCAGTTTGGTTGCAGATTATGCCCGCACTCGAATCAGACGGAAATTTGGAGGATACTAAATGTTGGTCAAGCCCGCCCTGGCGGTCTCTCTTGCCATATCGGCATTTTTATTCGTCTCCTCGCTGGCATGTCTCTTCCTTCAGCCCGATCTGGAAAAGCTGATGCCCCTTTGGCAGGCCGGCCTTCTCGTGAGCCTTCTGCTGATTATTGCATCCTATTTGCTCTCGCGGGCCGTTTCCCTGAAGACAGCACCCTTCCTGGCCCTGGACATTCTCATCTGTGCCGCCATCCTTTTCCTGATGTATTCCGGGACCCTTCATGCCGGATTTGTCATCCACCGGCCTCTTGGAGTGGGCGCCTCCTTCGATTATTCTTTTATTCTATCTCTTCTGATCTTTTTTGCCAGCTTGCTGTGCATAAAGGACGCTCTTAATATCATCTACGGATACAGCGCCCGAGGTCGTGAGGCCCTGGTATTTCTGGCGGTCCGGTTGTCCGCAGTGCTCTCGCTTCTGCTCTTGGGCGGAATACTCTTCATAATAATCTACAAAGGAATTGGGGTCATAAACTGGGAATTTTTAACCACGCCCCACAGGCGCCTGGGCCAGGCGGGCGGGATTTCCACGGCCATAATGGGCTCTTTATGGATGGTTTTGGGTGCCATGATCGTCTCTTCTCCACTGGGCATTGGTGCTGCCATCTATCTTCATGAATATTCCAAGAGCCAGAGGCTCAACCGTCTCATCACCATTGCCGTAAGCTGCTTAAACGGCGTTCCTTCAGTGGTCTTCGGACTATTCGGTCTCGCCTTTCTGGTGACGTTTTTCGGAGTATCTCTCATATCCGGCTCCATAATCCTGGGACTCATAAATATACCCACTATAATCTTGACCTGCCAGGAGGCCTTGAAGAGCGTCCCCAATTCCCTGAGGGAGGGAAGCATGGCTTTAGGGGCTACCAAGTGGCAGACGATAAGCAAGGTAGTCTTGCCCACGGCCATGCCTGGCATTCTCACAGGTGTGATCATGGGGGTGGCCAAGGCCTCAGGAGAGACGGCTCCTATCATGTGGACTGCAGTGACCTTTACCGCCACTCCCGTGCAGATGATCTACGGCGTTATCCCGAATGTATTTCAGCCGGTCAACAACCTGGATTATCATCTCTTGAACCTGATCTACTTCCTGGGAGCATGGGATGTGGAGGCCAGGGCCTGGGGCACGGCTCTGGTGTTGATCGCCTTAGTGCTGGGCACAAATATGCTGGCTATAGTGGTAAGAAATCACTATCGGAAGAAGATCTCCTGGTAGGCTGATAGGCCGGCCAGAAATATTATATTTATGAGAATAATATGGGCAGAAGGCTCAAGGCAGGCAGGTTCATGGGCCGAGAGCAAATCCCTCTTCTTTTCTCCCGGCAAAGTTCTCCATTACCCGGTTGAGTAGATCGCGGATTTTAGGCACATCCTCTTTTTTGAGGTCATGAGGCATTAGCGGCAAGGCAAACATCACTGAGATGTCCAGTTGCATTAGGCTAATCGGACTGCAGTTATGCAGTGCCATTTGGGCATTTTTACGAACAGCGGCGATGCTGCTACGCATTGTCTTTATCTCTTCCTCGCCCCCCTTAAACAGCTTACCATTGTCGTTCATTTCCCAGCCGCTCAAGACTGAGGCGATCAAATTGGCCTTTAAGTCCTCAGAGATATTTACCATTTTCAAGAGATCCAAGGTCAAGCCCAGTTTGAGGGATCTAATCTCTCCAATCCTGGCCACCAGACCGTTTCTCTCTAAAATTGCCTCATAGTATCCCAGAAGGCCAAGCAGACTCTCGCCTTTTCGAGAATCCTCACAACCGATAGCTTCAAACATCCTTTTCCTCCCATTTCCAAAGATAGTAAATAATGTTGAAAGAACTCTTGAATTCAATAGATATTCCCAGGTTGCAGGCGACCTCTCTTGTCCTCTTTGAGATCGAGAAATTATAAGGGATCTAAATTCGTTGCCCTTTCCCAGAAATAGAGCGGTTAACACTATCTTTCACATTTGAATTCGTCCAATATAATCCTTATCTCATTAAAATATATATCTCTATTTTGTGAATATATTCTATATACAATCTTGTTTTAAATGAATCCGGATAAAATCCGTAAATATAGACTATATATTATATGATCTTGTAAAGTGATAAATGGGGGAACTATATTTTATATTGGTTAACTTTACATATCATTCCTGGCTTCCTATCGCTGGTGAATTCTAAGTGAGAAAGCTATTTAGTGCTCTAATAATCGCCTTGATCGTGGGCGCAATCGGCACCTCTATGGTCATGGCCAAGGAGACGGTGCGTGTCTCCGGATCGACAACGGTATTGCCTCTGGCGGAAGCCGGAGCTGAGGCCTTCAATGGTGAACAGTCCGACTACCAGGCGCTTGTAACGGGGGGCGGCACGGGAGTTGGCATCAAGAATGCTGCGGAAGGCAACTCCGAGATAGGAATGGCTTCGCGCGAGGTAACTGCCGATGAGAAGAGCAATTTCGGCGATAATTTCAAGGAAAACATGGTGGGCTATGACGGCATAGTCATTGCTGTGAGCAAGCAGATCTATGATGCAGGCGTGACCTCCCTGACCAAGGATCAGGTCAAGAAGATCTACTCAGGAGAGACCACCAACTGGAAGGATCTGGGCGGCCCGGATTCTGAAATACTGGTCGTTGCCAGGGAGCAGGGCTCCGGCACCAGGGACACTTTCAACGAAGATATCATGGGCAATAAGGCGGCTGAGACTCCCGGTGTGAACACCGTCGCCGGCAGCAATGCCGAGATCAGGACGGCCTTAACCGGCAGTGATAAGGCCATAGGATATCTGGGATTTTCCTATGCAGAGGATGGTGCTGTTGGTGCCATCACCCTGGACGGCGTTAAGGCAACGGCCGAGACCATCAAGGACGGAAGCTACGAGCTTGCTCGCAAGCTGTACTTCTACACATTTGGCGATGCCTTGCCCGGAGCCCAGGCCTTTATAGATTTCATGGCGGGGCCCAAGGGTCAGAAGGTCGCTGAGGAGTACGGGTTCGTACCACTTTATCCTTCGTACTGATACTCATCCAGTCCGTCCGTTTTTATGGTCATCAGGAAGTAGGCCAGGCAATCTCTCTGAAAGGCGCTCTCCAGGGGAGGGCTGATGCCCGTAATGCGACAGATCTGCTCTGCTTCCTCTATTTTTCCCATCATCCGGCGCAGCCACACAAAGAGCAATATCCGCAGGGCTTCAAGCCTTTCAGCATGCCTGGTGAGGTCCTCTATGTCCTTTTGAACCTGCGGATCGCATCTCTTTTCCTGCAGCATTTTCACGAATTTTGCCGTCCCCAGGCAATCAGAGTAGAAGCATATTATTTCCTCACACTCTGTATCTGCATTGAGCATGGGAAATGTCCGGCAGATGCGGGGCCTATGTCTGTAGATCATGCACCTTTTTGCCTGCACATCAAGAAGGCAGCAGCTTCTATCCGGACCGATGCTCTTTAGGATCCGACATCCTGCATTTTTTCCCGGATCGGGGTTTGTAAACCTGGCCCTCGCCTGGGATGGGCTGATGCCCTGCGCTTTGGCAATTTCCTGCAGATCCGCCTCATCAACCAGGGCGTAGCCTTCTCCCCGGCAGCATTCCCCGCAATTTTCGCAGCGGAAAATGACCTGTGCGGCGATCTGGGGGAAGAGGGTCTCAGGGATTTCAGTGGAAAACCACTGCAGAAATGATTCTTTCTCTATCATCATGCTCCCGCCATCGCCCGGTATATGTTCCAGATCCCGGTGGCCACAAAGCTCACGGCCACTGCCCCCAAAATCAGCCCCATGATCCTGGTCATGACCATAATCCCTGTAATCCCCAGGGCCCGATCAATGTACTGCGAGAATTTGAGGATGAAGAATGTGGCCAGGAATGTCAGACAGATGGCCAGCAGTAACAGGCCCTTTTCCGTGAGGCTGTTTGCCGCGCCCATTAAAACCACCACGGTGGTTATGGCCCCGGGACCAGTGAGAATCGGTATGGCCAGAGGAAATATGGAGACGTCCTCCCGCGAATTCGCATCCAGGAGCTCGGCCTCGGTGACCTTGTTTTGCTGGCGCACGCCTCGCAGCATATCTATGGCCACCAGGAAGAGCAGTATGCCTCCAGCTACGCGCAGGTTGTCCACGGTGATGCCGAAGATGCGTAAAACTGCGTCCCCGGCCAGGGAGAAGAGAATGGCAATGGCGAAGGCAACCAGAGTGGTGCGCCTGTAGATGTGCTTTCTCTCTTCGGAGTTCAGGGTGGTGGTGAGGGTGACATAGACCAGTGTGGCCTCGATGGGGTTGACTATGACGAATATAGTGGTGAAGGCATATACAAAATAGAGCATCAATTCGCTTATTTCCATTTCATTTCATTGTGTTATTCAACCTTAAAAAACTCCCTATGCGAGAAGATCATAGTCGCCTTCCGGGGGGGCTTTCGGCCGGAAGGATGACTGGATCGGCATGTACGGCATGACCCGGCCGGACAGGTTCGACCTGGGAAAGAGATCTACGGGGGGAGAAGCTGCGGCAGCATGGTCTGACGTCTTCCCGCCGAGCCCGGACAGTACGACTTCCGCTTGTTCCAGGACGACATTAACCGGCCGCTCCTGGCCCAGAGCAATGTGGTGACCGTGTCCTAGCGCGTTGCTCTGCTCGCGCTTGCCCCGGCCAGGATTCGGATGCCGGTACCCCGTCGTTCAATCCGGGTGCCGCGAGAGTCTTTCCAGGGGCTAGAGCGAAAAGTTTTTTGGTGGAAGAATAAAATAAAAGACACATGCTTCCCCCACCAGAATCAAGTGTATATTATATGGATGAATTAAATAAATATTATCCGGGAGTTGTTTTCGGTAATAGCTGCGCGATCATGAATCCGGCATATGTAAAGATAGCAAAATCAGTCACCATAAATCATGTAAGCTCCATTGCGGCTATTATTGAATATGCAGGAATGACTTATACACCCTATATCGAAATAGGTGAGGGCTGCCAGATTGGAGCTTTTGCAAATATTGCTTCATGCAATAAAATAATAATAGGAAAAAATGTATTAACCGCATCGTATGTCCAGATTACCGATCACAACCACGGATATAAAGATATTACGAAGCCGATAATGCATCAGCCAATCGAGTCGCAAGGCCCGATAGAAATAGGAGATGGTAGCTGGATTGGATTTGGCAGTCATATTCTATCAGGTGTGACGATAGGCAAAAATGTAGTTATTGGAGCTAATTCGGTTGTTTCCCGTGACATTCCTGACTTTTCGGTTGCTGTTGGCAGTCCTGCTAAGGTTGTTCGGCAATATGACGGGAATAAGAAGGCCTGGTGCAAGCCAGGAATAATGCGGCAGTGCATTGATGGCTTGCGCTGATCTAGGTCAATGTCAATCCAGCCGTCTCCAGATTTGAACAACGGCCTTACAAATTCCACCCCAGAACCATTATTTCTTTAAGCTCAGCCGTGCAAGGGGGGGCCATGGATCTTGAGACCAAGGCGCTTCTCCTCTCCGTAGGGACAGTGCAGCTGGCAAAGCCCTGCCGGAGCGGGCGGCCCTCCACAGCCGGCCCAGGTGCGGGGGGCCAGTCCGTCTTTTTCCAGTCCGGGCCGCACATGGCCCGGCTCTCTGTGGCGGAAAGCTCGCCCCTGCGCCTGGAGCAGAGCGCAGAGGGCGCGGTTATTATGATGGACGGTAGGGAGATCGCCCGCGGTCGGCTGGCTGAGCCGCTCCTGCACTGCCCGGAGCAGGCCTACATCACCATCTCGGAGCGCTGCGTCTTTGACTGCAAGTTCTGCGCCGTGCCCAAACTGCAAGGCGGCATAAAGTCCAGGCAGACGGTCTTGCAGATGGTGGAAGAGACGGCCCGGACGGGCCATTTGCGGGCCATCTCTCTGACCAGCGGCGTGGAGGTCTCACCCCTGCATGAGGCGGATCGAGTGGCCCGGATCGTCAAGGATCTTAAGCGCTTTGGCGTCCCCGTAGGCGTTTCCATCAGCCCCTTTCCCGGTGTAAACCAGATTCTCAAGGAAGCCGGAGCGGATGAGGTCAAGTACAACCTGGAGTGCGTGGACCCTGAGCTCTTCACGCAGGTCTGCCCGGGCATCTCTTTTCAGGAGATCATGGATGCCCTGCAGGAAGCTGTGGGCGTTTTCGGCAAGAACCGGGTCTTCACCAACATCATAGTAGGCCTGGGCGAGTCGGACGACCTTTTGCGTCGCAGCATCGACGAGCTGACAGAGAGGGGCATTATCCCGGTCTTGCGGGCCGTCTATTCCCATCCCCTGCGAACGGGCGAGGTGCAGATGGAGCGGCCTTCGGCGGAGAGGCTGCTGGAACTGGCGCGCTACCTGAAAAAGGCGCTGGAGAAGAACGGCCTGGACGGAGCTGCTGCTCTTACGGGCTGCTACCGCTGCACGGGCTGCGATCTTACGCCGGGCCGGGATCTTTAGGGCGCTCAGAACTCAATATCCTCATCATGAAATCAGACAGGCCAGATCATCATTGCGCCAAGGGGGGTTGGGGTGCAAGGGTAAAAATGTAGCTGCCCCGGATTTTTCTGATATTACCCAATGAAAAAAGAATGCAAAGGTAAAATAATTATAGATCGGGCGCAAAGCAGCAGTCTGTGGGAACCTTAAGGGCGCTGGCCATCCTATTCTGTGTTTTTGCGGTTATTACCACCATCGGTGCAGTTCAGAACAAGAGCTATCCTCGGGAGGTGGTGAATGCCAGCGTGATTCTGGAAAAGATCGAGCGGGGAGTGCCCGTGAATTATAACGATAAGATAATCGAGGGCAACATTAACATCGGCGATCTTAAGCTTCCTGAGGTTCACATAAATAGGACCATAGTTGAGATCGATTATTGTAGGTACTTAGAGAAACTAAAGGTGGTCCGATCTCAGATTACCCTCGAAAATTGCTTGATAAATGGCTATTTGAATTTCTCCAATGCTCTCATCCAGGAGCCTGTCTCTTTTGGTGGAAGCACCATATTAGAAGATGCTGATTTTCGTGGTTCACAGTTCAACCAGTCCGCTTACTTCAGTTATACTCAATTCAACCAGTCCGCCTACTTCAGTTATGCTCAATTCGACCAGTCCGCCTACTTCTGGGATGCTCAATTCAACCAGTCCGCCTACTTCCGGAGTGCTCAATTCAACCAGTCCGCTGACTTCTGGGATGCTCAATTCGACCGGTCCGCCGACTTCTGGGATGCTCAATTCGACCAGTCCGCCAACTTCAATGGTGCTCAATTCGACCAGTCCGCCTACTTCAAGGGTGCACATTTCGGAACGGATGCCATTTTTGACTGGGCCAATCTCAAATCCGCAGATCTCAACCAGACGGCCATTTCAGGAGACCTCTCCTTGAAGGGCTCCCAAATAGGTAGCCTGAACCTGAAGGACGCTGATTTCAGCAGGATCGTCCTGAAATCTTGGAAGGGCATCGGCCACATGGAATACGATGAGATGACATATCAATTATTTATAAGTAATTTTAGAAATCAGAATCTCCCTGAAGCTGCCAATGACTGCTACTACGATTACCGTAACGACCGCCGGGCCACGCTGCCTCTGCTCTACCAGCCCGTGGACTATGCCCTCATGCTCTTCTACGGCTACGGCGTGAAGCCGGACCGGCCCGTCCTCTGGTCCCTCCTATTCATGGCATTCTTCGCCGCGCTCTTCTGGTGGCGGCAGGGGATACTGCCGGTGCGGGAAGGCGAGCCGGCAGAGGAGGCAAACCGCTTCCGCTTGCTGGAGGCTATAGCCTTCAGCGCCATGACCTTTCTCTCCGGAGGCAAGCTGGTCTTCGATCCGCCTGAGTACAAAATAGCCCCCGGTAGGCCGTGGCGCGATGTCCAGATCTCTAAAGCCCTCTTCATCCTGGAGAGGCTTTTGGGCATGGTGCTGATCATCATGTTCGCCATCGCCGTCGGCAAGACGATAATTCTAGGCTGAGGGCCGACAGCAGATGAGGAAAGAACTTAATGCCTCTCGCGAAGAAAATTAGGAACAAGATGAAAATAGCTCTCTTGCAGCTCAATCCCACCGTCGGAGACCTCCGGGGCAACAGCGACCTCATCGCCGGCGCAGCCCGCCGCGCTGCAGGTGCCGACCTGGCCGTCACCTCCGAGCTGGCACTCCTCGGCTACCCGCCCCGCGATCTACTCCTCAATGCCGATTTTGTAGAGCGCAGCTGGGCCGCACTGCGCCGCCTGGCCCAGGAGCTGGCCGATCTTCCCCCTCTGCTGGTGGGCTTGGCCGAGCCCAACCCTGGCGAAGCGGGCCGCCCCCTCTTCAACTCTGCCGCCCTGCTTCGCAAAGGCCGGGTGGAGAAGACTTTTAAAAAGACTCTGCTTCCCACCTACGATGTCTTTGACGAGGACCGCTACTTTGAGCCGGCTGCACAGCCGCAGATCCTGGAGCTGGGGACGGCGGTCCTGGGCATCTCCATCTGCGAGGATATCTGGAATGATCGCGACCAATGGCGGCATCGTCGCTACCACACCGATCCCGTGCAGGAGCTTGTGGCCGCGGGAGCCACGGCCATCATCAATCTCTCTGCCTCGCCCTTTACCGCGGGCAAGCAAATACACCGCGAGGCCATGCTGTCCGGCCTGGCCAAAAAGCACCGCGTTCCCTTCTTTTACGTAAATCAGGTGGGCGGCAACGACGACCTGGTCTTCGACGGCCGAAGTTGCGTCTTCGACGACAGCGGTCGCCTGGCGGCCCGGGCGCAGGGCTTCGAGGAGGATCTGATAGTGGCGGACATATCCTTGCCATCCGGAATCGTCGCCAGCGATGATTTTACTCCCGAGTCCGAAATCTGGCGGGCTCTTGTCTTGGGCACGCGCGACTACGTGCACAAGTGCGGCTTTTCCGGGGTTCTGCTGGGCCTTTCCGGGGGCATAGATTCCAGCCTTGTCGCGGCCATAGCCGCTTCTGCTCTCGGCCCGGAGAACGTCCTGGGAGTGCTCATGCCTTCCCCTTACACCAGCCCGGCCAGCATCGAGGACGCGACGGCTCTCTCGCAAAACCTGGGGCTTAAGACGATTACCATGAGTATCACCGATATCATGAAATCCTTCGACCAAGAGCTTGCCGGGCCCTTCTTGGGCCGGCCGAAAGATGTGACGGAGGAGAACATCCAGGCCCGCATCCGGGGCAACATTCTCATGGCCCTCTCCAACAAGTTCGGCCTGGTGCTTCTCACCACGGGAAACAAGTCGGAGCTGGCCGTGGGCTACTGCACCATCTACGGGGATATGTCCGGGGGCCTGGCCGTCATCTCCGATGTTCCCAAAACGGTCGTTTACCGGCTGGCGAAATGGCGAAACGCCCTGGGTAGTGAGATCATCCCGACGGCAGTCCTGCACAAAGCGCCCACTGCGGAGCTTCGCTTCGGCCAGACCGACCAGGACAGCCTGCCTCCTTACGAGGTGCTGGATGATATTCTTGAGAGATATATCGAGCGGCACCAGTCAAGAGAGGATCTGCTCGCCCTGGGCTATGAAAAAACAATGGTGGAAAGAGTGCTCTGTCTGGTGAAGAATGCCGAATTCAAGAGGCGGCAGGCGGCGCCTGGACTGAAGGTGACTGACCGGGCCTTTGGCAGCGGCTGGAGGATGCCGGTGGCCAGCCGGGCCTGGTAATCAGGATGGCGTCGCGGCGGAAAATTTTGAGTGTCGTTTATATAGATTCAGGCTAAAAGACGATCTTTGTTATGAAGGGCTGCAGCAAGTGGGGCGGGATGGTGCAAGTCTCATTGGTTTTTATAGCCGCTCTTCTTGCTATGCCGGTTAATGCCCAGGGGTCCGACACCTCAGCCGGGCAGAGTCTGATTCTCAATGTCTACCTGGATAACGCCGGCAAAGCTCTGGTCACCGGCTATGCTGATGACGTTAGCGGTCTGTCCTTCCTGAGCGATTCGCAGTTCCGGTTCGAGAACGATTCCCATCAGCTCTATGCCCTCACCGATGATCTGACTGCAAAGATAGGGGACCTCTGGACCTTGAGCTTTGATGCCAAAGGCAGCTTTGACGATTATCGTGTCACCTTCTACCTGCCCAGCGAGACAAGCCTGGGGGAGATCAATGCCTCGCAGGGCCTGGGATATCTGCTCTCTGCGTCCAATGAGTCACTGGTGGCGGATGTGCAGGGCTATGAGGTTTTCGATCCCCGCATCTCCATACAGTATCAGCAGCCCCTAGCTGCCAACGGCAGCAGCCTGCCGCCACTTCCGCCGGGCTATCCGGGCGATAATGCGGCTCTGATCATGCTTCTCATTGCAGTCGCTCTCCTGGTGGCAGGCTTTGGCTTCGCAGTCTTCTTGCAGAAAAAGAGGCGCGACTCAATGGGGAGCCCTATCGCGAGCCCAATCGAGAATAAGGCAGTGGGAGCAATTGCGGATGATATGGCAAAAGAGGCCGCGACAGCTCCCCTGGCCGAGAAGCCTATTGAGACGGATTCTCGCCCTACCACCATCCCCTCACCTGAAGATGATAGTGTATTTCTGTTCGAGGAATCACAAACTGCCCTCGCGAATGGGCCAGGTCGCATAGAGCCCTCGTCCTCTCAGGCTGCCGAGCCGACTGATATCCAGGCACAGGACTCCCTTTCTGCAGAATCGTCCATGAAAAATGGCGTCACAGTCAGCTCTGAGATGGAAGCGGTCATGCAGACCCTTACTGCCAGAGAGCGAGCCGTGATGAGCACATTAATCGATCATGGGGGCAGAATGACTCAGGCGGATATACGATATGAGACCGGGACGCCTAAATCATCCTTAACCGGAATTTTGATCTCTCTGGAGCGCAGAAAACTCGTAAGCAAGAAGGAATGGGGTAGAACCAATATAATCGAACTTTCCGATTGGTTTTTATCCAAAAAGGAACGTTCCTGAACCATCTCCATCCGGCCTGCAGATAGGTCCACCTCATTTTAGACCGTTCGTTCGGCTCTTACCTTTTCTATCGTTCAGGAGCATGTTATGTTGCCGAACGGCTGAAGCTTATGGCCGCCCGGTTTGACGAACGGGTATGATGAGTGGGAATCATCGGGATTATAACGAATTCGAGGTTTGATTACAGATGAAATTTACGGAAATATCGGGAAAGATCGCTCTGATCGCTCTGGCCGCTGTCTGCCTTTTTGCGGCACCGGCCCTGTCAATGCCAATGGATAGCTGTCCAGGCCGGATGGGGCATGGGGGAATGTTTGCCCCGATGAATAATCTGACTGCAGAAGAGATGGGCAATATGACTCTTGGAGAGCTGAAGGAGATGGAGCGTCAGTCCTGGAATAATACGACCGCTTGCCAGTTTAAAGAGCCCGGACAAAACTGCAGCCGATTGGGTGAGAATAGGAAGGTTGACGGCCCGATGAATGAGCGCATGGGCGCATTCGCCGGCAAAGATGACAAGATCAGCAGGGGCAACAATGCTCCCCAAGGCATGAGAGGAGCTTCTCCAATTCTGCTGCTTGTGGATGATCTGACGGTGGAGGATCTGGGCAATATGACCGTCAATCAGATCAAGGATCTCTCCGAAAAGAAGATGCAGGAACTCAACAATATGACCCTTGAAGAAGTCAAGCAGCTTCAGGACAAGAAGGTGCAGGAGAGAAACAACCTGACTCTTAACCAACTGAAGGAAGAGAATAAGAATATGCGGCAAATGGCCAAGATTTTCGGATGGGCTGGCTTAGGACGCCATATCAAGGCTTGATTTAATCAGGCTTTGATGGCCCAGGGCTTTTTGCCCTTCTCCATTTGCGAAATTGATGATAGTCCGTTCCCTCCCAGCCAAAGAAAAAAGGCGGCCGGCCTTAGAGCTGCCGGCCCGTCTTCTCTATACCAGCACCTTTGTATGGGGCCCTGGAAGACTTGCCCCGGGAAATAATCTTATAACAAAAGAACTGTGAATTCAGTGAAAGCTGTCGGGCCGTTTTGGCAGGCGAATTTTGATGATGGATATTTGCAGAAGAATTCTATGTATAGGGCTGGCGAGTTTGCTCTTTATTGGTCTGTCCGGCATGTCATTAGCCGAGCCCAATGGGGACCAGAAAATGGATGTGCCCCGTGAGGGGGCGGGTCCCCAGGATGCGGAGAATATGCCGCCTCAAGATGCGGGCTTTCCCATGGGCGTTCCTGTGGCGGTCTCCGAGCCCAATGAGAACCAGAAAATGGATGAGCCCCGTGATGGGACGGGTCCTCAGGATGCGAAGATGATGTCGCCTCAAAATGCGGGTTTTCCCATGGGCGTTCCCGTGGAGGTCTTGTATAGCGGTCATGGTTTTGCGCTGAGGGACAATGAGTCTCATATCCTCCGGCTGAAGGTTGAGGCCATCATGCCTTTGGAGCCCGGCCAGATCAGAGGTCTCCTGGCCTCCAACAAGAGCCTGGAGGAGATCAGGGATGACATACGGGCAAAAGAGGGTGAGAAGACCAATCGCGGCAGCATGATTCTGGATCGCAGCATCTATCCTCTCATAAACATTGCCGTATCTGCCTTCGGCAATAATTCGACCGTCCTGAAGGCCGATCTGGCTGATTTAGGCCCGCTTTCTACCGCTAATGATACGGCGATCTTGGGGGGCATCTCCGTGGTCATTTCACCATCCGACGGGGGCATGATCGGAAAGGGTGAGCTTCACATCGATCAGGGCCCGCTTGCAGCCAGGTATTCTCTCCTGATCGACATGGAGCCTCACCGCAATGGCAAAAAAAATATGATGAGGGGCTGAGCCAATAGCTTTCCCCCATCTCGACTTTTTAGAGGTGCTTTGATGGCATCCCTGAAGACGGCGAGGGTGGCTATGGCATGGCTCCTCCTCTTTTCATTGGCTGCCTCCGGGCAGGGCGGGCAGCTCTTTTTAAATGTCTATGTGGATAATACCCCAGGGAAAGCGCTGGTTGTGGGCAATGTGGACGACATCTCCGGCCTGGCCTTCCTGAACACCTCCGATAAAATTTACGAGGATAACGGCCAGATTTACGCGGTTTGCGATTCTCTGGTCGAGAAAGACGACGACGGCTGGAAGCTGTCGTTTCCAGCCGGCGGCTACTACGATGAGTATCATGCCGTATTCTTCGTCTCGGGAGGCTTTGCCTTCCAGGAGATCAACTGCACAGAGGGACTGGAGCTTCTCTCCACGGCCCACAACGGCTCAATTGTGCTGGATGTGCAGGGGTTTGGGCTGACCGATCCTGCGGTCAATTTCAGCTACGCGGCTTCGTGAATCTCAGATCAATGCAGTTCGGGCTTGTTGCATCGATTCGAAGGTCAAATTACAAAATCTATAGTTTGTGTCAGAACAGCTATAAAGACAGAAAATCGTACCTAATAGCTAAAGCGGGACGGAAATAACGTGATACCTTGGTTTCTGGCAGCATCAGCATCGTTGGTTCCAAGCGATATAGACGTCGGGTTTGAACCACATGAGCAAACGGAACTTATCCTCTGGCTCATTGTGGCCGCAGTATCTTTAATTCCACTTGTGATATTTTCCATAAGCTATAGCCGAGTAAGAAGCCCGAAACTGCTAATAACTACCTTGGCATTTTTGCTTTTCTTTATCAAAGCACTGATTTTGGCAATGAAACTCTTCATGCCCAATTACGTAGATGAAATCTGGTGGGCAGTTGCGGCTGTATTGGATATCATGATAATCAGTCTAATCGCCTATTCCTTAAGCAGGAAGTCATAAAATCATATGCAAGATGATGTCACCCTTGAGAATCGAAGGCTAATCTTCGACTATATCTCAGAGAATCCGGGTGTTCATCTAAGAAAAATCTCAAGAGATATTAATATCCATCTAAGTACATTAAGATATCATCTCGATTATCTTGAATCAAAAGGATTAATAACAAGCCAAAAGGAAGATAATCTAAAAATATATTTTGCTTCTGGTAAGCTTAATCCTCAGGAAAAAAAGCTAACTCCTTTACTTCAACAGAAACGTTTTAGAGACATAATCCTCGCCATAATAGGATCTCACGAGCCTACGTCATCAGAAATAGCAGAAAAATTATTGATGAATCCATCAACAACTTCGAAATACATCAATATTTTAGAGGAACGGGGGATAATATCCCACAAAAAGATCGGCAGAGAGAAGAGATATCATATAGACAACGAAGAAAGCGTTGTTAAGCTTTTGCTGACTTATAAAAAATCATTTTGGGATTCCTTTGTTGACAATGTTTTAGAGCTGTATCTCGAAAGATAATGGTTTACACTTTGTACTACAATTGACATTTTGTGTCAAAAAGTCCTTATATGCATCAATACATGTTAAGGAATATGCTAATCCGCGTCCTCCAATATCACATCCCTCTGTACGGATATGCGGATTAGTCCTCCTAATTGTAGGAAATACAATCGATATGAAGAGATCTACGAAATGCGGATTGGTGCTTCTTACCATGCTTATGGCGCTCTCAATCGGGGTGGCCTTGAGGGGAGAAGGACCCGGCTGCCAACAAGGCAACCGACCAATGATATTGGGGTGCCAAAAATATGAATAGGAAAGTAGTAATTGTTTTTATCCTTACACTCATAGCTCTCGGTTTCTTAACATTCTACTCATTCGGGCCATCTTCGATAACACGTATCGGACCGCAAATTAATCCGGAGTCATTGAAACCTGTAAAAGCAGACGCCACTGATCTAAATAACTTATCTTTTGGTGTATATCATAATAAGGATATTGCTGAAAATTTCTATGCTGTGAGAGTTCCTCAATCCTGGCAGATTCAGTCAACTATGTCTCACCCAGGTGGATACGATTTCGTATACAATAGAGGAACGGCAACGATCGAGCTTATGGATGTCCCGGATAATAGCACTCTTGAACTTTTCGTGCTAAGTCAGGAAGAGCCCCGGCTCAAGAGCTTGCTCCCCGACTACAAGCGAATCGATTATCAAAAGATAAAAGTAAATGGCTACGATGCGTACCAACTCTCGATTCTAAGCGATGCGAACTGTATTAGAAACGAAAGCATCAAAACCTACATTATGGGTTCGGATCGGACTGCGGTTATTACCTATTCGCTCCCGCAAGACATGGTCGCATCGCTTCAGAATACGTTCAACCTCGTGACTAATAGCTTCCATTGGGAGAATATTTAACATGAGACAAATTTTTCTTTTTATATCTCTGGCAGTGTTGGGTTTTGGTCTCTATTTGAGACTTTTTTATGATGTCCCCGATAGCCAAGAAAAAATCAACTTTTTTGTAAGTTGGTTCTTGATGATAATCGCTCTTTCAAGCTTGCTGATAAATCTCTTCTGGGACACCAAGAAAAAAAGAATGGATGGGGAGTGAGGAATCTGACAGATATAATCATTGCAGAAAACCTGACCAAGTCGTATGGGAATAGAAAGGCTGTCGACAACCTGACACTCCACATACTGGCGGGAGAATTCTTTGGATTCCTAGGACCAAACGGCGCTGGAAAAACGACAACCATAAGAATGCTCACAGGAATTCTCAAGCCGGATCAAGGCGAAATAGTAATTGATCAGCATATACTATCAAGACATAAAAAAGAAGTCTCTCAGATCATAGGCGTTAAGCCCGAAAGTCGCGGCCTATATGATTGGATGACAACCGCTGAATATCTCTCTTTCTTTGCCCGTCTCTATGGGATAGGTGAAGACCGATTAGAAGAGCATGTTGATATTCATCTTTCACAAGTGGGACTCCTGGATCGGAAGCATTCGAAGATAGGGACGTTCTCTCTTGGTATGCGGCAACGACTGGGACTTGCGCGCACGCTCATCAACGACCCCAAAATCCTTTTCCTTGATGAGCCGACTCTTGGTTTAGATCCACAAGGTCAGGTAGATGTCCAGCAATTGCTCAAGAAGCTTAACCGCCAGGGAGTAACCATCTTTCTCTCATCCCATCTTTTAAATGAAATATCAAATCTGTGCACGCGGATAGGAATTATCGATAAAGGAAAGCTGATTGTGGAAGGGAATATCGATGATCTTGAGAAAAAGCCGGAATTCCAGGATAAGACACTCACTCAGATATTCTTACAACTGACTCACAAAGGAGATGAATGATTTGTTCAAATACATTTGGAAAAAAGAATTGCAAGGAGAGCTCTATACCTGGAAGAGCATGACATGGCTGGTTATCGCTTCGCTCCTCTTTAGCTTTACAAGCTATCTCCTCCTTACAGATCGAGAACTGAGTCTCTTGGATCAAACCGAACTGATGCTGCTTTTTGGGCAAATCATTATTGGAGTCGCCCTTCTGATTATAACGATAGATGCTTCATCCATCGTTACTGCGGAATTCGAGAATGAAACAGCAGAGAGTCTCTTCTTAACACCGCTTTCCCTAAAGGATTTTCTACTAGGGAAATTTTTGGCTTCACTCACCCTCTGGGTTTTTCTATTTGTAGTCTCCCTGCCTTACATCTTCGTTACTTCATCGGGCTCTCATCTAACTCTGGAATTTATTGGTTACACAGCCCTTTGGAGTGAACCCCTCCGAGTGGACAATGAGTTAAGCAACGTCAACTCATGGAGGGAAGTACATGAAAAAGACGAGGCGGCGCTACGACCGAGCATTCAAGATATCAGTAGTAGCTGAACTTGAGAGCGGCAAACCTCTCG
>JAPKYA010000067.1 GCA_026394565.1 Methanothrix sp. | reverse complement strand
GGCATACGCGAGATCTTGGTTAGTTTTGTGGCGGGATCAAAGTCCCAGCTCACAACGCAGCCTTCACTGCCCATATCAGCCTTGCCTATGACTCTACTGGTTTTTCATACTTTGGGCATGATCCCTGCCTGAGGATCATGGGTGTTTTGTGCCTCTGTGGTTCCGTTTTTGGGTTAGCCGCTATCTGGCTTTGCACAGCTACATGGGCTTGACGGCACTGACCTTTATGCTCAAGACTGAATCGGCCACTTCCTTCTGCTGCTCGGCCGAGATCCTGGGCATCTCAATCACTGCCGATCCGGCTGTCTCACATAGAAGCGATTCTACGGGAAAGCTCGACTCGGCCACCACAATAACTTCGGAAAAGCCCACATTTCTTATGATCATCAGATACTCTTCCTTCATGATCGCCCCGGCCAAGCAGCCTATGTAGGCCTTGTTGGACCTCTTCACGAACTCCGGCAGCTCTCTGGTCAAAACCACATCCGAGACTGCCAGCCTTCCGCCGGGCTTAAGCACCCGAAAGGTCTCTTTGAAGACCATCTTCTTATTAGGAACGAGATTGATGACGCAATTGGAAATAACCACATCCACATAGCTGTCCGCTACCGGCATGTTCTCTAGGTCCCCTTGGCGAAAATCAATATTGGCATATCCACCTTTGCGGGCATTAGCACGGGCTTTGTCTACCATTTCCGATGTTATATCCACGCCGATGATCTTTCCCGAGTCGCCTACCCGAGATGAGGCCAAGAAGCAGTCAAATCCAGCCCCGGCTCCCATGTCCAAAACAGTCTCTCCTTCCCTTAGAGACGCCAGGGCAACAGGATTGCCGCAGCCTAGTCCCAGATTCGATTCCGGGGGAGCGGCTGAGATCTCCTCATCAGAATAGCCCATCCTCTTGCTTATCTCTTCAGGAATATCGGCACAGCCGTAGCAGCTCCGGGACGAATAATAAGATGTAGCCTGTTTTGCAATTTGGGCATAGCCTTCTTTTACAGCTCTCTTGATCTCTTTTTCCTTAATTGTCATTAGAAACCCCACCGATCTGGAATATTGAATTTTCGCGATTGACATTCGACTGCGGAAATTGTATCTCATCATCTTGATCATAGGCTTTTATTAAGGTTTCCTTGTGACTTCCACTAGGATGTCTTCATTGTCTATTGACTTGGAGGGCAAAGGCAAATGCGGCTTTTTTGCAGTCTGTGAAAACGCGAAAAGAATGAGCCATAAAAAGGTATGTAAGCGAGCACGTCGATCCTCAATCTCGGGCGCATAGCAGCCCCATCGACCTTGCAGCATGGCTAATTGGTAATAGTAATCCAATAATTAAATCTAGCTTTGCGAAAATAGATTAAATTAGGTGAGCACGGCAGCGATCTTTGGCCTCTTAGGGCGCATAGTAGCCCTATTGACCGTGTAGCATCGCTGAGTTGGATTAGGATAATAGTAATTAGGGAGCTGTAGCTCCATTAGAAGTTACAAAAGAAAGTTAAGTGAGCACGGCAGCGATCTGCAGTTCCCGAGAGCTCGCGCATCTGAGTACAGTGCAGAACGTGGACAGGCTTATCTTCTGAGTTCGGAATGGGTTCAGGAGTTTCCCTGTCGCTATGGCCGCCATGCTCGATTCCAAGTACCGGAATCGAACCGGTTTATGCCACCCTGGACCTCGATCCAGGGTCTTGGGTTTTGCTTTAAGCTTTGCGACCAGATTTCGCCCGAGTTTAGCGGGACGCTGCGGAGTTGTTAGTTGCTGCGAGCTGAACACCTCGTTGCCTTGGTGCTTACACACCAGCTCTATCAAACTCGTCTTTTACGAGTACTCTAAGCGGTCTCTTTTCAGGAATGGTTTCGGGCTTAGATGCTTTCAGCCCTTATCCACGAGCACGTAGC
>JAPKYA010000079.1 GCA_026394565.1 Methanothrix sp. | reverse complement strand
TGATGGGATGATTGGCGAGCTAAGGAGAATATTCATTTTTTATGATATACTTTTAGGAATATAAATCTGAAGAAAAGTCTAATGTAATAATATGACAACTATAAATAGATTAAGTTAATTTAAGCAACACAGCAACAAGATCTGAAATTAAATTATTCTCTTTGTCGCTCTCTGCCTTTTTATCAAAATCCATGCTCTCATTTGCTCTCATATTGTTTTTTATCTGAACCTCCCAGGAACCGGCCGTATTTCCGGATAAGCAAGCAATTAATTTTATATTTGATCCGTTTTTTTCCAAAGACCCTGTAATCTTTTTTCCACTACCTCGGAAGAGATATTTGACTGTTGACATCAATTTTCCGATAGAAACAGAGGCGTTACCTATACCAACGGTACCTAGTTGGGGAATGGTGGTTTTTTCGTCGCTTATCGAAATCTCCGGAATTATCACCTTGTCTATTGCACTCCCTTTAGAACCGATAGTACTCGATTGTATATTTATAGCTTGCTCTCTATTGTTTAATTCAGATATAAGCATAATCGAGATTGATTTACCATTATATTTATCATCACTATTTGCAACTTCAAACGGAAATACCAACATGGCTTCATCCTTTTTTATCCATATTCCAAATTTATAAAGTAAGAATACAATTAAAATCGCAAAGACGAATTGGATAATTTTGCCCAAAATATCATTGGATGTATCAAAAATAGCTTTAATTGCAGCCATTGCGGTTGCTAGGCTAATGCCATTATCATTTGCAGATGTTAAATTATCAGCAGAAATTGCGCTAAATTGAAGAGAAAAAAAAGAAACCATCACAAAAATAAGCTTTGAAATATTACTAATACCCATATTCATCCATATATTCATTTTAGCTACAAAAGAATTTCGGTAATTATAAACGTGCACGAACGGGGGGAGATTGCTGATTTTTGGGGCTGCCGCGCGGGCTGCACACACAGCGAGCGAGTAGGAAGAAGTGGGGGGTCGCAGTGAACGGGGACGTGGCGATGGATATGGGCGAGAAGACGACCATGCCGGGCAGCAGCCGGAAGATAATCAGCATCAACCGGGCCTGAAGTCTGCCGACAAGTGAAACGGCGGCGGCGCACCCCGCAGCAGAGCTGCGGGGTATTCAAAATAATCAAACTTATTTTGTTTTTACTCAAGTAAACTTTATATAGCATTGTTCTCTTCATTTTCCCCGGTGATCTGATGCATATAATGGAAGGCTTCTTGCCGCTCCAATGGTGCGTGTTCTGGTTTGCGCTTTCGCTGCCAGTGGTGGCTTATGGAGCTTACAAAATGAGTAAAATGATGAAAGCTAATCGTGAAATCTTGCCTTTACTTGCGGTCTCCGGCGCATTTATATTCGTCTTATCCTCTCTGAAGATGCCTTCTGTTACAGGAAGCTGCTCCCATCCTACGGGCACGGGCATGGGCGCGGTACTCTTCGGGCCGTGGATGACTTCGGTCATGAGCATGATCGTCCTGATCTACCAGGCCATATTTATCGCGCACGGCGGCCTGACAACGTTAGGAGCTAACACGTTCTCCATGGGCATAGCCGGGCCAATAGTGGGTTACCTGGTATACAAAGGGTCCATGAAATATGGGATCAATATGTACATTGCTGTATTTCTAGCGGCGTTGCTCGCAGATTGGTCCACATATATTGTTACATCCATCCAGCTTGCTCTGGCCTTCCCTGCCGCTTCTGGTGGAGTGTTGGCATCTTTCGAGGCTTTCCTGGCCGTTTTTGCTATAACCCAGATCCCCCTGGCCATAGTGGAGGGTGCTGTAACTGCGCTCATGTTCAAGTATATCGTCCAGCTCAGAAGCGATGTTTTGGTGAAGCTAGATGTGGCGTCCCCTAGCATCATTAACAAGCTGAAGGAGATGTCGGCATGAAGATGGAACTTATTGTTGCTGCAATCCTTGTAGTATTCATCGGTGCCTTCGCTTATGTCAGCTCAACAGGAAATCACGAATGGAGCGGAGCAGACGTTCAGGCCGGGAACACAATAGATAAATTGACAGGAGGAACCTACCAGCCCTGGGCAAATAGTATATGGACGCCGCCTAGCGGTGAAATAGAGAGCCTGCTCTTCGCCTTGCAGGCGGCCTTCGGCAGTCTCATCATCGGCTATTTCCTGGGCTACTACCGCGGCTTGGCGAAGGCTAGAGATGCGGCAACTTCCGAGGAGCAATAAGGAAATTTGAATGCACGACCTGCTAGATGATTACGCCCATTCCAATGCTCTGAGGGACACAAGTCCGAGGCTCAAGCTGCTGCTCGGCCTCGGGGCCATCCTTCTTTGCGTTGCCTCAGCCGCGCCGTTAGCGCCTTTATTCATAGCCGTTACCATGAGTCTCATAACTGTAAGGTTGGCCAAAATTCCAGGGCGTTTTTATTCCTCACTGCTGCTAATACCCTTCTCCTTCTCCCTGCTGAGCGCCGCGGTGGTGGCCTTCATGCATGGCGGAGGCGATCCATTATTTGCCTTTAGCATCTTCGGCATCAGCTTGGGCATCAGAGAAGATGGAGCCAACCTGGCCCTGCTTCTGATCGCCAGGACCTTTGGAGGCATGTGCTCCCTATTCTTCATTGCCCTGACCACACCCATGATAGAGATCTTCTCAGTGCTGAAGTTCCTGGGTCTGCCTGACTTCTTGGTCGAGCTTTCCATGTTGATGTACAGGTACATCTTTGTCTTTGTGGATCAGGCAGCCATGATTCACAACGCTCAGGTGATGCGTTTGGGAGATGCAGGAGTTAAAAACTCTCTGAACTCCTTTGCCATGCTTTGCAGCGTTCTCTTCCTCCGTTCCTGGGAGCAGGGGGAAAGGCTCATCGTGGCCATGGACGCTCGCTGTTACGACGGCAAGCTCGATCTCATGGAGCAGGCCGGTAAAGCAGAGCCTAGGGCAATTTTTGCAATTATAGGGTATATGGTCGCGGTTGCTGCCATCGCCGTTTTAACCAGAGATATCCAATTGCTTTGAGGTTACATGACATCCATCCTTGAAACCAGAAACGTTGGTTATTCTTACGGAGACGGAACAGAAGCCCTGAAAAAAGTGAGTATATCGCTGGATGAAGGGAAAAAAATAGCTCTGGTTGGGCCAAACGGGGCAGGCAAATCCACCCTCATGCTCATGTTTAACGGCATCCTGCGCCCAAGCGCAGGAGAGGTTCTCTTCCACGATCGTACTTTGCGGTACGATTCCGCTTCACTGCGGGAGGTAAGGCGCAAGGTGGGAATGGTCTTCCAGAACTCGGACGACCAGCTCTTTGCCCCTACGGTTTATCAGGACGTAGCCTTTGGGCCAGTGAACCTGGGCTTTCCCGAAGATAAAGTGAAGAAGTATGCAGGTTATGCCCTGCAGTATGTTGGCCTCTCCGGTTACGAACGACGTCCTCCTCACCACCTCAGTGGCGGCGAGAAGAAGAGAGTATCCATAGCCGGCATCCTGGCCATGGAGCCTGAGGTGTTGATTCTGGACGAGCCCACCTCCAACCTCGATCCGGCCAGCTCGGAAGAGATCATGGAGATGCTCGATGAGCTGAACTTAGGCGGAAAGACATTGATCATCTCCACTCATGATGTGGACCTGGCCTACCGTTGGGCAGACGACGTAATCCTCATGGAAGATGGTGGTGTGCTCCACCGAGGCACCGGGCAGGAAGTGTTTGGGGACGCAGAGCTGATCAGGAGAGCCAGGCTAAAGCTGCCAATTGTGGTGGACCTCTACAAGGAGCTGGTCGGACGGGGTTTGCTCAACGGCTCTAAGCCGCCCAGGAACGTCTTGGAATTTACCGATCTCCTGGTGTCCAGAACCCAAGGTACAACCTCCCAGAAAGTCCTGGGCAAGATCTACATCTGCAACGTGGACGGACCAGACCTCGAAGGGATCAAGAGCATCCTGGAAAAGGTTCATGTAAGCTATACAGGAGCCATGGGAACGAACGCCAAGATTATGGCTGAGCAAGCCAGGATACCTCTGGACTTCACCTACGGCGTCATAGACAAGTGCATCCTCAAGGCTCTGACAGGCAAGAACTCCATGATAATTACCTCTGGTGGAATGATAGACCACTCCATCAAAAGGATTCGGGCCTATTGCGAAGAGTTTGGGGCCAAGATAGAGGTAATCAAGCTCGCTCAGCCTGCAGAATCGAGCATGAACTCCGATACGCAGAAGGTATTGAGCCAAAAAGAATCCACGAAGCTGATTGAGGTGGCTCAGTAATGCCACACGAAGAACACATGCACGATGAAGAAAGCCATTGCGGCCATCACCATGTTCATGGAGTTGTAGACCCATCGCTCTTGGCTACCCAAAAAGGGATTTCGACAGTCAAATGGTCTTTTATTGTGCTGCTGGCAACGGCTCTGATCCAGACGGCGGCTGTCTCATATTCGGGGAGCGTCGCTCTTCTCGCGGATACGATCCATAACTTCGGCGATGCAGCTACTGCCATCCCTCTTTGGATCGCCTTCGTCCTGGCCCATCGCAAGGCTAGCAAGCAGTTCACCTATGGCTACGGTCGGGTCGAAGATCTGGCCGGTCTGGCCATTGTGCTCCTCATCCTCTTCAGTGTTATCGTTGCCGGTTATGAATCCCTCAATCGACTTTTTCATCCACAATTGGTGAATAACCTCTGGGCAGTGGCGCTGGCATCTCTGATCGGCTTCTTCGGCAACGAGATCGTTGCTGTTTATCGCTGCCGTACAGGGAAAGAGATCAACAGTGCTGCTCTGCTGGCTGACGGTTGCCATGCCAGGGTGGACGGCCTGACCAGTCTTGCCGTCTTCGTTGGTGCCCTCGGTATCTGGCTGGGCTATCCCTGGGCAGATCCCTTAATCGGCATTATCATCACCTTTGCCATCCTCGGTATCGTTTGGAGTTCTGTGAAGGTG
>JAPKYA010000077.1 GCA_026394565.1 Methanothrix sp. | reverse complement strand
CGGTTTATCGATTAAGGATACGTGCAGAAAACTCGGGGTGAGCTTCTTTCAATATATGCACGATATTTATTCAAAATCATTTGCCATGCCGAGGTTAGCTGAGATACTGACTATTGCCCAATCATAGTATTGAGCATGTTCGAAGCAGACAAGCATGGAAACAAAATAAGCATTTAAATAGATATATGTCAAATAAAATTTCATTGTACGTTGCGGACACTAAATTCTAGATTGTGTCGCCTGCCGCTAAAAGGCCCAGCAGTTTCTTTACATTCGTGCGAAAATCATCCAGGCTGCCGTCATTTCTCAGCTTCAGGTCGGCGATCTTCATGGCCTCGCACATGCCCCATCCCATCTCCCGGCATTCCCTCTGCTCGAGAGCAGCGGCCGCCAGGCTGTCCGGCTCCCGGGTGGAAGCAATGATCTTCGCATCTGCATCTGTCTCCTTGCCATCGTTTGCCTGGCTTTTGCCCGGATCGTCTGGACGGCCCCGTGCCGCCAGCCATTTCAGTCTGTCCTTGGCAGGAGCGCAGACCTCTACCAGGTGAAACTCATCGGCATGGGCGCGAAAGAAGTCCGCTTCCTTGGCGGAGCGCAGACCATCTACCACGACTACATCCTTTCCCAAAGCTTTTGCCATCTCAAAAGTGCTCTTGGCCACAGCATCAGGGCCTTCTGCGGCCCGCAAAGCATTGCCGATACGGCCCAAATTTTGATCGGTCGGCTCCAGTCCCTGCCGGGCCGCCTCCTGGCGGATGACGTCTCCCATGACCACCACCGCTAAACCCTGCTGCCTGGCAATCTGAGAGGCTTCTCCCTTGCCTGAGCCCGGCAGGCCAACAAAACCGATGATCTTCATTCTATTCACCTTTTTATTATCTAGTTCTTCCAGGTTATCTTGGGGGCGGCTCGAATCCGAACCTTGATCTCTGTCCTGCAGGCTGCCCTGCAAGCCTTGGCCATTTCCTGCAAAGCATCTATCGAGACCGGCTCAAATCTGGCCTCTCCCTCTCGCGGCAATCCCTGCTGCAAGATCATGCTTTCCAGGCGATTTTCCGGATATAGCGCCAACAAGCGGCAGAGCGTGCCGGCAATCTCCACCAACTGGGAGCAGGACGGCATCTCCGGAAAAATGGTGCTGCGTGCGTCCAGTGCCACTCCCAATTTAAAACAGATCTCAAGGCTTTCCGCCACACGCGCCGCCATGCCGCTTGAGCCGGTGGCCTTTTCGTAATCCGGCTCCAGAAGAGCGGTCTTGAGATCGAGAAATACCTTATCCACCAGCCCCTTTGCCAGCAACGTCTCCAGACGGCCGGGAAAGCAGCCTGATGTCTCCAGGCCCGTGGCCAGATGCAGGCTCTTGGCCAGGCGAAAAAGCCTGGCACAGGCTTGCGGCTGTTGCAGCGGCTCGCCTCCGGATAAAACAAAGGCATCGACGAACGGCTTGCTGCTTGCCCGTTGTGATGCCTCATCAAGGTTGATCTGCAGGGAAAGAGCCGCGAGGGGAGAAAGAGGATTGTGGGGAGAAAGGGCACAACGGGGTGCATCGACCCTAATCCTGGCCCAGGGGGCCGCTGCAAAGCCCTTGACCTCAGATACAATGCGAGAGGCAATAAAATGATGAGCGACCAAACTCTCTCCCGTCTGCAGCCTCTGGTTGTGGCAATGGGGGCAGCGCAAAGGGCAGCCTCGCAAAAACACCACCATAGCGGCGCGCCCCAGCCAGTCTACCGTAGAAAGAGGGACAATTCCCCCGAAGTTGACCTTCATTGTCTGCCTGGGGAAAGATCAAGCTTTATCGGCCTTCCTGCAATGCGGGCCAGCCTCTCTTCCAGCTCCAGCTCATCTGCAGCGGCCTTTTCCTCTAATGAGGCCAGACTTTTTTCGGCTTGATCTAAGGCAGACTCCAGGCTCTTTTTGCTTTTTCTAGCCTGGCTCATATCCTCTTTCAGACGATGGCCCTCGCGGCTGCTTTCTCTAATCTGAGACTCCAGATCCAGGATCTCCTCAACGATCGCTTGCTGCCTGGACCTGGCATTTTCCAGCGATCTTCTCTTTATGAGCAGGTCGATATGATCGAGAATCTTCTCCTTCTTTTTGTCCTTCAATCCCAGCCTTGCCAGATGGCTTTGCAGCTCCTTTAAAGAGCCGGCAATGTCATTGTCCTGCACGAGGGAGGGTGACTCTAAGAGCTGCTCAAAGACGTTTTTATGCCGCAGATCGATTCTATCGCTTGATCCTTGCATCATGATTCTGGCCAGCGCCTTGGTCAGAGGTGCAATAAGATCGGCCAGTTCATCTTCAGTCAGAGATTGGTCCAGCTTCTTTTTCTCCAAGCTTCTCTTCAGCTCTTCCGTCCTTTTCCCCTCATCGCTTGCCGTCAGCCTTTTTGTCTCTTCTTCCAGGCCGGATAACCTGGATGCGATTCCCGCCAGCGTCGTTTCATCCTGCAGTGTTTTCTTTTTCAGCTCATCGATGCTCGATAGCTCTTCCTGCAACCTTTCGGCAAGCTCTCGGGAGTACCAGCTCTCTTCAGCTACCCTTCTCTTTTTGCCGATCTCGTCCTCCAGATCGACCAGCAGACGGCTGATTTGTGCCAGATCGGTGTTGATGCTCTCGATGTTCCTGGGAAAGAGTGCGGCCACATACCTTTGCGCTCTTCCGAAGGTGGTTACCGTCCTCTCCAGTCCTTTAACGAGGGTCCAGTGGTGCTGAAAAGCGGAATCAAGATCATTTTTCTTGGGTGGCGTCAGCTTCTCAGAAAGCGTTTCCAGTTGCTTTACAATCTCGCCGCGCGCCGCCAGGCCCGCCCGCAGAAGTTTGGGCGGCGTGCCGTCATCAGCACTGGCCGATTCCAGGGCGGATATATCTTTAGAGAGGGCCTTCGCCACACCATCCATGCGGCCATAGATCTCATTGCAGCGCATAGCAAAACCGGATTCCTTGCCTCTCTCTTCCAGCCAGGAATTAATCTCGGCAAGCTGCAAGATGGCGGCCTCTTCACCGCCTTTCTTTCCCCCAAAAATATTCTTGAGCCACTTCAAGGCTGTATCTCCTCTTTTTTAAGCTGAGAGATGACTTTCTCGGCAATCTTGGGACCCAGCAGACGGGCAACCTCCATCTGGTCGGCTGCCAACAGCCTTTCTATGCTGGTTATGCCCGACAAATAGAGCTTCCTGGCCCGCACTCGACCCACACCCTTCAGGTTTAGCAAAGCAAGTAGATCCTTTCCGGCTCCATAGTGAATGCGCTGTGCCAGTTGCTCTGCTTTGAAGGTTATGCCCAGTTCAAGATGCTTGGACAGCTCTGCCAAGGAGTGCATGAGCCACTCCGCCGTTTCAGCCGAACGGCGGATGTCTCCCGGTCCGATGTGATATCTGCCGGCAATCTGCTCCTCATGCACCTCGCCGATCCAGTCCATGAGCATGGCCGCCGTCTTGGCCTCGCGGAGCAGATAGTCGTAGTTGTCCTCATCATATAGTTCCAGATGGTGCTGATCTATGAACTCCTCCACCCATCCGTCCGCTGCCTGGATATAGAGCAGATCCATATCAGGAGTCATGGCGATGAGGTGAATGAGGCTGAGGTCGGAGGGCCTTTTCCGCTCGGCCCGGTCTGCTTCTAAGGCACTCTTTTTCTTCAGGTTTTCCAGCATGATAACGGCGCTCAAAGGATCGATGTAGAGCTTGGAGACCAGAGATCCGAGTCTGGTTGGCGAGAGAAGCCCCTCATCGCTGCCCTGGATCATGCCGTTATCCCTCAAAAAGTCGATTACCTTCTCCAGTGTGACATCCAGATGCCAGGGGTCCTGCTGCTGGGCATAAAATGTTGTGGCGATGAAGGCCTTTAGCTCCGGCTCATTTCTGGCGAATCCGGCAGCGAATGTGGAGAGCAGATGGGTTCTCAGAGCGCTCTCGCTGGCCAGCTTCGACCAGATCTCTTCCGGGGTACCGTGGATGTAGTGCTCCAGCAGCTCCTGCATCTCGGAGCTGCTCTTGGCCATCAGAAAGGATTCGCCATAAGGATCAAGCCCCGGCCTGCCCGCCCGGCCGGCCATCTGGCGGTACTCGATGACAGGAATGGGGGTCATGCCTCGGCCATACTCATATCTCCTGTAGCTCTTGATGAGCACTCTTCTGGCCGGCAGGTTCAGGCCTGCAGCCAGGGTGGGAGTGCTTGCTATGACCTTGATCTTGTTGTCCCGGAAGCCCTGCTCCACCAGCCGCCGCTGCTCAGGCAGGAGGCCGGCATGGTGAAAGGCAACGCCGCGGGAGACGCAGGAGGCGAGGCGCACTGCCGTCTCGCTCTCGCCTGTGGCCAGAATGCTCAAAGAGAGCTCCAGCGCTCCCTCATCGGCAGAAATCAGGCCGCAGAGCCTGGAGGCCGAAGCCTCGGCGTTCTTCCTGGAGTTCTCGAAGATCAGGATCTGGGCTGACTGGGAGAGGGTATCCTTGACCAGGGCCAGGGCCTCATCCTTCTTGGCATCCAGGGGGACCTCGCCATCGGAGAAGACCATCATTCCATTGCAAATGATGCCCTCTCGCAGGCGAATGGGTCGCCAGTCGCTGCTTACCATCTCCGCCTTCAGCCAGGCAGCAAGCTCCTGGGCGTTGGCCACAGTTGCGGATAGGCCGATGACCTGCAAATTGGGATTGCAGTGGCGCAGCTTAGTGATGGTCATCTCCAGGGTGGGGCCGCGACCCACATCACTAAGCAGGTGAATCTCGTCTATCACCAGAACAGCCAGGTCTCTTACCCAGGAGACCCCGTTTCTCATGAGAGAGTCGGCCTTCTCAGAGGTAGCGATTATTATCTGATTTTTTCCCAGGCGCTCGTCTCTCTTGTCAAAGTCGCCGGTGCTGATGCCGACGGAGACGCCCAGCGCCCTGAACCGTTTAAAAGAATCGTACTTCTCAGTGGCTAGGGCGCGAAGCGGTACGATGTAAAGGGAGCGCCGGCCTTGCAGGGCGGCTTTGAGCATGGCCAGCTCTGCCAGCAGGGTCTTGCCGGAGGCGGTGGACATGGCCAGCAGCATGCTCTTGCCATCGAGAAGGCCCCTTTCCAGAGCCTCGGCCTGGGGCGGATAGAGTTCTTTATAGCCACGGTCCTCGTAAAGCTTGACGGCCTCCGGGGAAAGCCATGAGGCAAGGTCCTTTATCTCCAGCATTTATATCTCCATGCTCCTCTAATCTTAAATACTACGTGAAAGTAGTACCTGCGGGATAGTAGTCACAATCATATAAATGCATCTTCCATGGAGAGAAACTAATGTATGCCGATCGGATAAGAAATCTCCCGCCGTACCTCTTTGCCGCCATCGACAAAGCAAAACAAGAAGCACGGGCAAGAGGCGTGGATGTAATCGACCTGAGCGTGGGCGACCCCGATTTGCCGACGCCTGAGCACATCATCAAAGCCCTGAATAAGGCGGCCAGTGATCCGTCCAATCACCAGTATCCCTCCTACGAGGGCAAGCCGGCCTTCCGGACAGCTGTAGCGGACTGGTACAAGAGGACATTTGACGTCGACCTGGACCCGAAAAAGGAGGTTCTAACACTGATCGGCTCCAAGGAGGGAATTGCCCATGCGCCCCTGGCCTTCATCAATCCCGGTGACGCGGCCTTAGTGCCAGATCCCGCCTATCCGGTTTACCGTACTGCCACCGCCTTTGCCGGAGGTGAGCCGGTGATCATGCCGCTTCTTCGGGAGAACAAATTCCTGCCTGACCTGGAGGCCATTGCTCCCGCTGATGTCAGGCGGGCCAAGATCATGTTTCTCAACTACCCCAACAATCCCATCGGCGCCTCTGCGGACAGGAGCTTCTTCAAAAAGGTAATCGACTTCGCTAAAGATTATAATATCATCGTCATGCATGACAATCCCTACTCGGAGACCTACTACGATGGGGAAAGGTCACTGTCCCTTCTGGAGATGGAGGGAGCGAGGGATGTGGCGGTGGAGTTTCATTCGCTCTCGAAGACGTACAACATGACCGGCTGGAGGATCGGCTCGGTTGTCGGCAATGCCGATGTGGTGGCGGGCATTGGCAAGATCAAGAGCAACATCGACTCGGGAACCTTTGGAGCGGTGCAGGATGCGGGAATTGTGGCCCTAGAGAGCCCTAGGGCAGTGGTGGACGAGATAAGAAATATCTACCAGCACCGAATTGAGATCCTCTACAAGGCCCTCAAAGATCTGGGGCTGCAACTGGAAAAGCCGCGCGCTACGCTCTACCTCTGGGCCTTTGTGGGAGGAAGCTCTATCGAATATGCCGGGCGGCTTTTGGAGAAGACGGGCATTGTGGCCACGCCCGGAGTGGGCTTCGGCCAATATGGCGAGGGCTATGTCAGGTTCTCCATCACCCAACCTACGCCGCGGATAGAAGAGGCAGTGGTGCGGCTGGAGAAGATGAGCAAGTGAGGGTTGGATTCCTCATATCTATGCTCTTTGCAGATTCATGTTTTTGTGACTTGTTGAAGAATCGCTGACCGAGCGCTCAATCACAAACGCTCACCACAAAGGCACAAAGACACAAAGAACGAGCAAAAGCTTCAGGGATTCAAAGCGCCAGGCTTTAAAGAATCTCAAAGATTATACATATATTCTGGAGGGAATTCAAGTTGCTGGAAAATTATTCTGCTAAGGAGATCGAGGCCAAGTGGCAGAAGACCTGGGAGGACAAAGCGGTCTTTCAGACAGAGCCCGACTCCAGAACGAAGTTCTTTTTAACCATACCTTATCCTTATCTCAATGGAAATTTGCATGCCGGGCATACGCGCACCTTTACCATTGGCGACGCGGTGGCGCGTTTTATGCGCATGCAAGGCAAGAACGTTCTCTTTCCTATGGCTTTTCATGCCACGGGAACGCCCATTGTGGGCCTCAGCGAACTCATTGCCAAACGCGACCCACTGATCTGGGATGTTTACACCAAGCTGCACGGAATTCCTGAGGAGGAGCTCTCCTCACTAAACACGCCTGAGAAGATTGTACTCTACTTCCGCCGGGAAGCGAAGCGGGCCATGCAGTCCATCGGCTACTCCATCGACTGGAGGCGGGAGTTTACCACCACCGATCCAGCATACAGCAAGTTCATCGAGTGGCAGTACGGCATCCTGCGCCGCCTGGACTTGGTAGTCAAAGGAAGCCATCCCGTGCGCTGGTGCCCGCATGATCGAAACCCGGTGGAGGATCACGACATTCTCAAGGGCGAGGATGCCACCATTATGGATTTTTCCTTGATCAAGTTTCGGATGGGAGACAAAATCCTGCCCTGCGCCACACTGCGCCCGGAGACGGTCTTTGGAGTGGTCAACCTCTGGCTCAACCCGGATGTCAATTACGTTCTGGCACAGGTTAATGGGGAGACCTGGGTGGTATCCAAAGAGGCTTACGAGAAATTAACCTTCACAGACCGGACCGTAGCTTTGTCCGGGGAGATCTCGGGAAAGGAATTGATCGGCAAGAGGGTCACTAACCCCCTCACCGGCACCGAGGTTCTCGTGCTGCCCGCAGGATTCGTGGAACCGGACAACGGCTCAGGAATCGTCATGTCCGTTCCGGCTCATGCGCCTTACGATTATCTGGCGCTCAAGGATCTGTACGGCAAAGACCTGAGCAATTACGGCATCACCGAGGACCTGAGGGCCATCAAATTCATTTCCCTGATTGAGTCGCCCGGATATGGAGAGCTGCCCGCCGTGGAGGCCGTGAACGAGCTAAAAGTCAAGGACCAGAATGACCCCAAGGCGGAAGAGGCCACCAAGATGGTCTACCGGCGCGAGTTTCATAACGGCGTTCTCAAGGCCAACACGGGCAAGTACGCGGGCACAGCCGTCTCCAAGATCAAGGACGTTCTCCTGGCCGATCTGATGGAGCAGGGCATGGCCGAGATCTTCTACGAGTTTTCCGAGATGCCGGTCATCTGCCGCTGCGGCACGCGCTGCGTCATCATGATGGTGCGAGACCAGTGGTTCCTGGAGTACTCGGACCCGGAGTGGAAGGCCAATGTGCTGCGCTGCCTGGCGGGCATGAAGATCATACCTGAGGAGTTCCGGGTGGAGTTCATAAATAAGGTGGACTGGCTCAAGGACAAGGCATGCGCCCGGCGGAAAGGATTGGGAACTCATCTGCCCTGGGACAAGGAGTGGCTCATTGAATCGCTGGGGGATTCCACGATTTACATGGCTTACTACATCCTGGCCAAGTATGTGAACGCCGGGATGAAAATAGACAATCTTCCGCCTGAGTTCTTCGAGTACGTCTTCATGAATAACGGCGACGCCGCAGGCATTGCGGCTCTCACCGGTGTACCCCAGGAGACCGTGCAGAAGATACACGACGACTTCGCCTACTGGTATCCGATAGATCTGCGCACCTCTGGGAAGGATCTCGTTGCCAACCACCTGCTCTTCTTCCTCTACCATCACGTGGCCATCTTCCCGGAGAAGCTCTGGCCCCAGGCCATCGCGGTCAACGGCTTCGTCTCCCTGGAAGGCAAGAAGATGTCCAAGTCCAAGGGGCCGATTCTTACTTTGCGCCAGGCCGTCGCCGAAAACGGAGCGGATGTGACAAGGCTCTACATCCTGGGCAATGCGGAAGGGACGGCGGACGTAGACTGGAGAAATGATGCAGTAGAGGCCACCTATGCCCATATGGAGAGGTTCTACAATTTAGCAAGGGAGATTTTGGCCGATAGCAGCATCGACGAATCCGCGGATAAAACGCTCATCGACCGCTGGATGCTCTCCCGGCTGCAAAGGCGCATCGTCGAGGCCACAGAGGCACTGGAAAGCATTCAGACCCGAAGGGCGCTGCAGAACGCCTTCTACCTGCTCTTCAATGATCTGCGCTGGTACCAGAGGCGCGGGGGCCATAGCCAGCTTCGCGTCGTGCTCAGCGCCTGGGTGCGCATGATGTCGCCCTTCACGCCCCACGTCTGCGAGGAGCTGTGGGCGGCGGGCCTGGGCGAGGGATACGCCTCGCTGGCCCAGTGGCCTGTGGCGGATGCCTCTCTGATCGATCCACAGGCAGAGAAGGCGGAGGATCTGCTGGAGCGCACCTTGAAGGACGTGCAGGAGATTGTGAGCGTCACCAAAGCCACGCCTGCGAAGATCACGCTCTACACCTCGCCTGCCTGGAAGAAGGAGATGCTGCGCCTCGCCGTGGCAGCAGCGCAGGGCGGCAAGCTGGACATGGGAGCGCTCATGAAGCAGGCCTTGGCAACGCCAGCCATTTCCGAGCACAAGAAGGATGCGCCCAAGTATGCCCAGAAGCTGGCCAAGGCGGCCCACTCGCTCTCGGCTGAGGCGCTGGGGCTGGACGAGTTCGAGACACTAGGAAGGGAGAAAGCGTACCTGGCGGCGGCCATTGGTGTGCCGGTGGAGATCTTCTCGGCAGACGAGGCGGGGGAGGACCCCAAGGGCAAGAGCCGCCAAGCGGAACCGGGGAGGCCGGCGATTTATATCGAGTGAAAGGATGGCTGAAGACCGTTGGCTTCGGGTGTTGAATCTGGGGCTAACGGAATTTAACCGCAGAGGCGCAGAGCGCACAGAGAACGAACACGGAGGACGGCGGTTCAAATAGGCTGGGAAAATACGGCACGACCAATGATCAAAGGGCGGGGGAGCTGGCGGTTGATATTGAATAAAAATGAGATGACCAATGGCACTGGCCCATTAGCTTGTTAGTCGGCGCAACATCTAACTTAGGTGATTTTATGTTAAATATATTTGGCAAAGGGGGAGTTCTCCTGAAACCTGATTCGTGTCCAAAATACCCGCAACCGAAGATACTTCTATTAGATATGAATAGTGATGTAGAAACCAGATTAAAAGATTCAGGATATAACGTTTCATCGGGGAGTTTCGGGATCCCGTATAAGGTCCCGGTAGCTGATGGCTATCAACCTGTAATTAATAATGCTGTGTTGCTTAAATTAACTTAATCTATTTATAGTTGTCATATTATTACATTAGACTTTTCTTCAGATTTATATTCCTAAAAGTATATCATAAAAAATGAATATTCTCCTTAGCTCGCCAATCATCCCATCAACAG
>JAPKYA010000075.1 GCA_026394565.1 Methanothrix sp. | reverse complement strand
CGATCTGGTGAACCGGCAGATGGGCCTGGCAAATTCGCTTCTGCAAAAGAATCATGAACCGGGAGCAGACAAGTTCCTGGGCGTCTGGGAGAGTACGCTTGGAAATATCCAGTTGGACTACGGGGAAAAGATTGGTCTGGGAAATAAAGAGTACCGGCTGATTGGGTTGTGATCTAAAATAGGAGGCGATCAATGATGAAGCTTCTCGGTATGAAATCCTTCACAAACAGGCAGAAGGTTAGGAAGGCGTTGATTATTTTTTCATTCGTGCTATTGCCGGTTACCTTTGCGTATATATCCTGTCCGATAATAACTAAAGGCGCATCAGAAGGGATTATTACCGGTGGCCTGATAGTCTTCATCCTCCTCTTTATAAGTTCACTATTTTTTGGGAGGCTCTGGTGCGGGTGGCTCTGCCCGGCAGGCGGCCTGCAAGAAATTTACTTTGATATAAATAATAAACATGTTAATATAGAGAGGCTAAACTGGTTTAAATATCCTATATTCCTTGCAATTATTTTTATCCCCCTCATTTCTGCAATTCGCTCTGCAGGAGGATTAACAGCTATTGATTTTTTTTATTACACCGATCATGGAATCTCGATCGCAAAACAGGGAGCATATACAATATTCTTGGTCCAAATCACTTTTATCACCATATTTGCCATATTAGCCGGAAAACGTGGCTTTTGCCATTATTTTTGCCCTATTGCGGTGATAATGATCCTAGGAAGGACGATCCGAAACATTATCCACTGGCCGGCGCTTCACTTGTCAGCTGATGCGGGCCGGTGTACGGACTGCAAGAAATGCTCAATAAACTGCCCTATGGGACTCGATGTGAACATTATGGTCCGGGAGCGGAGGATGGAAAATACTGAGTGCATACTCTGTGGCGGCTGTGTGGATGTCTGCCCGAAACAAGCGATCCGCTATTCATTGACGGGATAACGTAATCCATGAAGGGAATATGGAGTGAGATTAGGTGAAAGTTGTTGCGTTTAACGGAAGCCCTCGCAAGGATGGCAATACCGCCACCCTCTTGAGGGTTGTTCTCAAGGAACTCGATGGCCAGGGCATAGAGACGGAGCTGGTGCATTTGAAAGGGCCCATTTCCGGCTGCATCGCCTGCAATAAGTGCCATGAGAAAAAGGACGGGCACTGTGCCCTGGATAAGGATATGGTAAACGAATGCATCACGCTGATGAGTGGAGCGGACGGGATTATTCTGGGCTCGCCCACCTACTTCGCCGATCTCACGCCTGAGCTGAAGGCCCTCATCGACCGGTCCGGATTTGTGGGAAAGGCCAACGGGGATATGTTCAAGCGCAAGGTGGGCGCGGCGGTGGTGGCTGTGCGCCGGGCTGGAGCCATTCATGTCTTCGACTCCATAAATCACTTCTTCCTCATCAACCAGATGATAATTGCCGGCTCCAGCTACTGGAATATCGGCCTGGGCCTGGCGGAAAAGGATGTGGAAAAGGATGCCGAGGGAATACAGATCATGAGAACTCTGGGGCAGAATATGGGCTGGCTGATGAAGAAGATCAAGGTGTAGAAAAAGAAGAATTTCCGGAAGCATGATGTCTCCGGCTTTGGGCCGGTTCTGGAGCCGGGCCGGCCCAACGGTCTACTCCAGCCACTCATAGCCCGGATTTTTGATCTTGTTGAAATTGCGGATGAGGTCTGCGGCATCCTTTCGGCTGAAGTTGGCTTCCATCATCCGGGAGCAGATAAAGCGCAGGGCAATTTTCTGCATTTTTACCTCGGTGCAGTCATCATGTTTAGAGGCCAGCCCGAAGGTCTCGAAGAGATGCTCCTTCTCGTCCATATGAGTGCTCTTGCCCCATTTTCCGAACATCTCAGCGGCATGATCCAGAAGATCCTGATCAAATGTCTCAGGGAGCATGATGCCTTCGAACTGCTGCAAGAATTCCTCTTTTCTCAAAATGATCACCCTCTCTTCATTAAATAATCCGATGGGATTTATTTCTTTCCGATAAAAACGTGAATGAAATGAAATCGCATGATCAAGAAAGCTAAAAGAAATAACATGCGCGTCACGAAATGTCAGTAAAATTAAAAAATAGTTAAAATAGAATTAAATATATACCGCAGTTCCCGGCTCCACATTAATTATCTTTAGAACGCCTCTTTGGAAATACATGCTCTTGGGATAATTGAATTGACCATCAAATACCCTAACGTTGTGGTTTTGGTTGCCTACCACATTGAAGCTGAATTTCCCATCGGGGACATCGCCGCCGGTTCCTTCGGTGCCGATTAAGACCTCATCCAGAAAGACCTGATAGCCCCTCATTCCCTGGGACTGAATGGTAACCGGCGTGTCTCCGGCAACAGCTCCTGTCTGAGGCGGGAAGGTTCCCGGGTATGTCTGGTAAGAGGTCGATGTGCTGATGGTAGTCTGGCCCAGGCCGGTGGTAATGGTCTGACCTGCGTTGGGCTGATTGGAGGCAGGCGGCATATCGCTGGATGGCAGCGTCTGGCCTGCCGTCGGGGTCTGCTGAGCCGGTGGTGCCTGGCTGACGACATCTATAATGATGGAGTTGCTGGGCTGATTGTTGAGCACGAAGTGCAGAATGTGTCTGCCCACTTTATCCGCCAGGAAGTTCATGCTGTTGTAGCCGGAGTAGAAATTAACCCGCTTGCTGGTTATATTCAGAGCATCCGTTTGCAGGATCTCATAGTAATCGGCCTGTCCGCCCACTGGGGCAAAGGCGATGAACTGCATACCTGTTCCGGCAGGGACTATGGCATACTGGGACCAATCCAGACCCTTCTGGATCCACAGCTCATTGCCTCTGGCTGCAGCTATGGCCGACTGGTACTGGGTATAGGTGACCTCCCGGCCGCTGCCGAAGTAGATCCTGGTGGGCATCTTATGCGTGACATCAATTTTCACAGGCATAAATCCGCCGATCACGGGCACACTGGTATTGATGTAGAACTCGGAGAGGAAGGAATAAGCGCTGCTGGTGTTCTCGAACTCCGGGCCAAACCAAGGTTCACTGGCTTGTGAGTTGATGCCGAACAGGCTGTTCACGTAGTCTTCGCTAAAAGCCCCGCCGGTCATATCAAAGGATTGCAGCAGGGAAAAGCTCTGCGCACCTACTGCTCCTGCGGCTCCCGCGCCCAAAATCAGGGCGAGAAGACATAAGCATAAGCAATTAAATCTCAATTATTACACCTCACTGGCGGCTTTTACGGCATTATATTATTTAGCTTTAAGTCTCTCCTGAGCCTCATCTGAACATCATGGAAATCAGTAAGTTGCCTCCAGGCTCCAATTGTTCAGCTTGCCTGTGTCTATGGTTGCCAAATCTTTGATCTTGAGGATCCATTTGCCCTTCATGGATTGGCCGAGAAGAGCTGCTAAAGAGGCCTTCGATTTGGAATCATAGCTCTTCAGTAGATTTTTCTTGCCGATGCCGGTGCGATTGTGCAGAACGGCTCTTTTGCCGCCCGGAGAGATGAGCTCTACCCTCAGGTTGGATATGTTGTTGTGGCTTATGTCGACAAACACTACCAGCCTCTTCACCTTGCCCTCACGATCGAGAAAAATGGCATTGACAAGGCCCTCTGGACTGTTGTCCGGGATTGTCTCGCGGGATAGCGTTGATCCTTTGGCCACATGATCGGTCTTATCCTGCCCTATCACAAATGTTATGACACGTCCAGGCTCTGTGATATTTGATATGACCAGGCCCGAGTCCGAGCCGTCCCACAAAACAGAGGCGGGCCTTGTGTCGTGGCTGAGGGCAATTCCCTCCATCCTCCCGAAGAGATCCTTTTCGTCACCCATGCTGCGGTTGGTCTCCAGATCTAAGCTGCCGTCCGCCTGCAAGAGGCCACACTGGTAATGCTGGGAAGCAGATCCGCCCTGCCATTCATTTGAGCCTAATGTGTCGCAGTGATAGACGGCCAGGCCGCCGGCTGGAATGGAGGCGTCAAGATCTATCCCGGAGCGGTTCTCCACCAGGAAATACTCGTTTATCTTGCCGGTCTCAAAAATCATGGCAGTGCCGTAATCCCCATGATCTGCCTGATACTGGCCGGGCTGGTTGAGACGAACCGTTCTATCGCACCATGAGCATGTGGCCGCTCTCATGGCAGAAGGTTCCAATCGAGAGATCCTCCTTGCTTCTGCCCATGCTGGAGAGCATATAAAAATAGGTCTTCATATCTTTGTACTGAAGGTCGATGAAGTAGTTATGGGGCCACAGCTCTCCCAAATATTGGGTTTGGCCGGCGTAAAGAAAGCTCATGGCATCAACAATGCCCGCATCTCGCGAGTCGAACTTCTCAAGCGGCAGGCCGCCTTGGACGGCCAGGTCGAGGGCCTCCTTGACGAGCAGGTTTTCCGTATAATATTGACGATTGCGGCTTAAGGTTATGGGCCCCACTACCTCGCTCGTGTAGTCCAGCTTGCCACTGGACATGAGACGGAAGTACTCCCGCACAGAGCAGAAGTTGCCGTTCTCATGGTAGTCCTGGCCATTGAGCAGGGCGTCTACATCCCCGGCTGTGACTGTGCTCTTCACGTCCTTGAACTGGACAAGCACCGTCAGCCCCCTGATCTCGCCCTCGCTCACTCGCCTTCCTTCTAAAAGCCCCTTCTCCGATCCGAAGGTCCTGAAATTAAGGCTGGGCTTGAAGGCGGATGCAGGTGGATTCATCTTGGCATATCTCGCCTCAAACTTGCGGTTTCTCACCACTTCCGATTCTTTGAAGTGGCGGCGGACCCCATTAGACGGGCTCTGGGATGCGTCCACTCCGCTGGAGACGAACTCGCCCGAGATCAGGAGTGCATAGCAGTACAGTCCATGATCCTGGTCGTAGACCACGGTATAGCCGTCCATATTCTCATGCCGGGAATAGAACTCATCGCCGTAAACCCGAAGCTGCACCTCAGGCCCCTTCTCCTGAGAGAAGGTCAGAAACTCTCCAAATATCGAACTCATGGCATATCGGACTCAAGGATGCTTTTGTCGCGATGCGAGGCTCAAGTCTAATTGTTATCAGATAACTATTTAAATATTTTCTACATTCAAAAAAAAAGTTTTTAAGGACAGCTCACTTGCGACCTATCCCCTTCTCCATGGCCTCTTTGGAAAGCCTGATGGCGCACAGCTCTGAGCACATGGTGCAGGTGTCCGTTTCCACTCCGCGCCGGTGCCTGATCTGCTTTGCTTTGGCGGGATTTATGGCCGCCTGAAACTGCCCTTCCCAGTTCAGCTCCGCCCTGGCTTTGGCCATCTGCAAATCCCAGGCCCGAGCCCTCTCCCGCACGCCGGGACGGGTGAGGTCCGCGGCATGGGCCGCCACCCTTGTCACGTAGGTGCCCTCGATAACATCCTCAATGGCGGGCAGGTCCAGGTGCTCGGAGGGCGTGGTGGCGCAGAGGAAGTCCGCTCCCGCCATGCCTGCAATCACTCCGCCCATGGCGGCGGTGATGTGGTCGTAGCCCGGCGCAATGTCTGTGACCAGCGGACCCAACAAGTAGAGGGGCGCGCCGTCCGTCAAGTGCTTCATGGCTTTAACGCTGGTTTCAATCTCATCGGCGGGCACATGCCCCGGGCCCTCTACCATGGCCTGCACTCCTGCGGCGCGAGCTCTCTTCACCAGCTCGCCCAGCATGATGAACTCCATGTACTTGGCGCGATCAGAGGCATCCTCAATGCAACCGGGCCGCAGGCCGTCGCCCAAAGAGAGGGTCAGATCATACTCTTTGGCCATCTCCAGGAGATAGTCGTACTCTGAGTAGTAGGGATTGTCCTCGCCCGTCTCGCTGATGTACTTCATGGTCAGAGAACCGCCCCTGCTCACCACGCCCAAGACGCGCGGATCGAGGCGAAGTCGCTCCAGAGAGGTCTTGTTCACGCCCGCGTGCACCGTGACGAAGTCCACGCCGTCTTTGGCGTGCTTTTCCAGGGCGTTAAACATGCCCTGGCTGGTCAGATCCTTCTTGACGGCTGCATTGTAAATGGGCACCGAGCCCACGGGAATGCTGACTGCGTCCAAAATCATCCGCCGCACTGCGTCCAAGTCCCCGCCCGTGGAGAGGTCCATAACCGCGTCTGCGCCTGCCTCTGCCGCAGCCAGGGCTTTCTCCACCTCGGCCTCTGGTGAGTCAAGGTTTTGTGAGGTGCCCACATTCACATTCACCTTCGTGGATAGCCTCTCGCCCACACCCACAGGCTCCAGATTCTCACGGCGGATGTTTCTGGGTATGACGACCCTTCCCGCCGCCACCAGAGCGGCCAGCTTCGCCGGCTCTATTCCTTCGCGCTTGGCCACGGCCTCTATCGAACTGGGCACGCGTCCTCTCTTAGCCTCTTGCATCAATGTCATCAATACCAACTGATATATTGTAAGAGCTAAGGTGTTTATCTCATGGTTGAAGTGCATAAGGTTAGCGGTGCGGCATTCGATGGCAATGTCTACCTGATCCTGGACAAAAAACCCATTTTGGTAGATGCAGGCATGATGGCCGGCCCGACCCTAAAAAATATCAAGAAATTTATCGATCCAACACAAATCGAGATGATCGTTCTCACTCACTGCCACCACGACCACTCCGGAGCTGCGCCGGCAATCAAGGAGGCAACAGGAGCGCGGCTCCTCTTGAGCGAGAAGGAGGTGGGCGCGGTGGGCGATGACATGGCATCTGTAGCCTATCTCTTCGGCCAGCAGGCCCCCGACTATAAGGTGGACGAGACGCTCAAGGAGGGCATGGTCCTGGATATTGGAGAATGGAAGCTAAAGGTCATGGAGACCCCCGGCCACTCCCCGGGCTGCCTCTGCCTCTATGAGGAGACGGAAAAGGTGCTCTTCTCAGGAGACACCGTCTTTCCAGACGGGAACATCGGCCGGACGGACATGTACGGGGGCGATACGCCGGAGCTGGTCAGATCCATTGAGCGGCTGACCAAGTTGGATGTACAAACCATGTATCCCGGACACATGGAGATCACCTCTCGCGACGTCAATCGCCAGATACAGATGAGTCTCCGATTTGCCAAGAGCATCTAGAAAGAAGTGGAAAGCTCAGGCTTAGATCGGCAGGATGCAGTTAAGCTCCTGGATTTTTGCAGCATTCAAGGCTGCTGTGGATGGTGCGGCGGAGCCTGCCCAGGAGATCGCGAGCCGGAAGACGTCGTTACAAGAAAACATCAAGATCCTGCGCTCCGGCGGCACCTGGCCGGGGCCTTCAGCCACGAAGAGCTAATGCAACGTGACAAAGCCGGACCCAAGCAAGCCATGAATGTGCTTTCGCTCAAGTGTCAAGGTCATAGTTTTATAGTTTTAAGATCTATATAGCTTGGGTGAATTAGGTTATGTTAAAACTTATAAAGAAGATTATAAAAATAAAGCTATTTGTGATTGGTTTGCTGGCTCTCCTGTGGTTCGTGAAAAAAAAGCACCATTGCTGTCACAATGAGAAAGAATAGATAACCATTTTGAGGCATGAGGAAAATTTCCCAGGAGAGGATCAGAATGATGTGGCCCGGAAAGAACCCAAAGCAACTTGGGGAGTAGCATGGAACTTCCGGGCCGTAGGAATGTAGAACCACGCTGTTTATCAAGCTATGGGATGGCTGCCCAGGGCCGGAATATGGGAGGGTGGGCAAAGTCGATGATGAAATAGGTAGGAGGGATAAAAGATGGTCTTGGTCGACTTTTGCCCATGAGATAGTCGTCATTTAACGATATAAAGATGTGGTACAGATAAGATCTGTTTAATGCGCGTGAATCCCTTTTAGGCAAGGAACTAATCCGGCGGGGAAGCGGATCGTAGCATTATTTTCGCGAAACCTTTTTTTAGTCTGGCACTAATGTGCTGTGAAATGAAGTCAAAACAGTCTCTTGTAATGGAACCAGAAGTAGTATCCATGACCGATAAAACTGATCTGAAAGCCAGGGAATCGCAAGCCATAATCCAGACCTACGCCCGCCAGGATGTAGTCCTCGTGCGCGGAAGCCTTGCTCGCGTCTGGGACTCGGATGGAAAGGAGTATCTGGACTTTGTGGCCGGCATCGCCGTGAACAACGTGGGCCACTGCCACCCGACTGTAGCTAAAGCCATAGCCAGGCAGGCAGAACAGCTTATCCACACCTCCAACCTCTACTACACTGAAAATCAGGTGCTTTTGGCGGAGGAGCTGAAGGCTCTCACCGGCATGAAGAGGGCCTACTTCTGCAACTCCGGGGCGGAGAGCGTGGAGGCGGCCTTGAAGCTCACCCGGCGGGCTACGGGCAAATCGAAGATCGTAGCTGCGGAGCGCGCCTTTCATGGCCGCACCCTGGGAGCTTTGGGCACCACCTACAAATCCATTTATCGCGCGCCTTTCCGGCCTTTGGAAGAGGCGACGT
>JAPKYA010000093.1 GCA_026394565.1 Methanothrix sp. | reverse complement strand
TAACACAGTTCATATCGAGATAGAATTCACCTCTTTTCACCAGAATCTCATTATATTTGGGCCAATCTCTATTGTCTTCATATGTCATGATATGGTATTTATTTTTCTAACGATAAATAGATTATGCAACACAGCACATATATAATGAAAAATGGTGTTGTTATTTTACTTAATGTTAACGATTTTTTGATCTTATAAACCATTTTTACTAATAATTATCATAATCAATCGTTAATAGGATTTATTTAACTTAAACTGCGGCTATTGATAGAAATTTGACGAATCACCAAGAAGAAAATTAATGCCACCCTAAATTGAAGTTATTGCCTATGAGAATTCCATCTGAAACGCCTTGCTGAAGTTTTTCGTTCCCAATATATTGTTTTCATCATCGTCGCGAATCTAAGTCCTTCAAATCACCGTAACCGTTCCAAAAGGCTTTTCGTCCTTTTATTCAGGGCAGCTTCCATCCCACTATTGCCCTTGGAGGCATAATCCGTATCTTCGATCCTCCTAGCCAGCAACTTCAGCGCTTCGATAACCTCTGATTCATCTACTCCCTTGATTCGGCACACTTCGGGCAGTATCTCCAGCGGATTTCTCTGTTTGGATGTGGCCAGGACCATGGTCAACAAGCATATCTTTGCGTATTTTTGGGGAAGCTCCATCCGGCCGGGGAACTCAGGATTCCAGGATCGGGCCGCCCTGGCGATTAGACCATCTCTTAAAGGCGAAGGCTTAGACTTCACATAACGCAAAATATCCATGCTTTAACCTCAAAGAAGATTAATAGCGTTTAATAATGAAGAAGTTTTCGCATCAAGTAGGTGTGAAGGATTCCATCAGATCCCTGGGCGAGATAATTCCCCATAGCGCGCCGCCATCCAAGACTACGAGCTGCTTCGCACCCGTCTTTCCCAGCATCTTTACCGCCTCGAAGATGGGCGCATCTGAGTTGATTGTGAGGAAGCCGGGAGTCATGATTTCACGCACCTCCAAATCAGTTCTGCCTTCTGCCACCGCCCTGGTTATATCCGCCATGTTCACAAGGCCGGGAGATCTATCTTCCACTAAAGCCTCCTGTGCCCCGTTGATAACCAGTATCCTTGAGGCCTCTCTCAGAGAGGTGTTAGGACTGATGCGAACTGCACGCCGGGCAACCTTCTTAACCGGGAGCCTGGGAATCGAGATCATTTCAATGATATCCAGGACAATCCTGCTCGTGGTGTTGTCTAATACCACAACCTTGCCGCGAATGAATAGCTTGCTGACAGGAGTGGGCCCAACCTCGACCTCATCCCCCACGCTGAAGTCTTTGATATTGCCGATTATGCGAATAGACACACAGCTCTGCCGAGCGGAATGCATGAAATTATTGAAGACAATTTCGGTCGCGCTCGCGCCCTCGACTATAATACCATTCCTAACTACACGCACTCTGACTTCGTCTCCGTTCCCATTGTTGTCCATGCTAAGTGCATCGTATGCTATGGCCGAGGCCGTATACCCACCCTTGGGGCCTGTGACGCTCTCTACAAGGTTTAAGGCCTTAAGAGATCGCATTTGAATCCTTATTGTTTCCGGGTTGCGGTCCATCAACTCACCAATCTCCTTGCCCTTGACGGCCCGGCTCTCTTGACGGTGAAGCTTGACCAAAGTGGTTAAGGTATCTCTCTGAACTGGTGTTAATTCTATTTTGAGCCCCAGACTAAGTATTCCAATAACTGCTATGACAAGTATCACGTATGAGTCTAGATTCATCAAGAAGGTCGCAGCAAATGGCGATCCTTCAAGTCTTAATGACATTATTGGAGAGGAGGGCAACCCCATCGTCGTTAGTGCTCCAAAGCCTGTCGAGAGCCCCCCCATCATCACAAATCTTCTCGTTGCCTTGCGATCGAAGGATAGGAAGAATGCTAACGCACCAAGCACTAAGAGCGGAAGTATCGGTGTGATGAAAATAGCCAATAGCCCCAGCACGACTATGATTGTGGCAAGTATTACATTAGGCTTCGCTAGTGCTATAACTTCCAATGCATCCCAATACAGCTCGGATAAATACTGCCGTAGCATTAGTACTATCTCCCTTAGACCGGCAACTGGCTCTTGCTGGATTTAGCCATTGCGGTCTATCGCAGTTGTTCATCGATCATAAAAAAAATTTCAGCCCGCTAAGGGGCCGAAGGGTATGAAGAAGATCCACACGAAGTAGACCAGCATCAGTGCCAAGCCCAGAGGTACTCCCAGGCGAGCCCACTCCTTGGATGTGATGCCAAGCTTATTCGCCGAGATGATATTGGGAATGTTGCCTGGAACCAGCATGCCGCCGGCGATTAGAAGCCCCATCAAAGCCGCGGTGATCTGGGCCAGAGACAGGCTCGGAGCAATCTCGGCGGCGGTTAATGTCGCGTTGTCGAGGATGGCCGATAACATGTTCACCCAGAAGAGAACCTCAGAAGGTATGGCCGTGAAGTACTTATCTATGATGATCTTCATGCCGGCGCCCAGCAGCAGCAAGGCCATCACAAATACATAGACCTTCACTGCCCTCATCCCTACGTCTTGAAGGGTTTCTGAGTCCTCAGCGATTGATATGCACTCCTGCTTGACGGCATTCCTTGTGAAGAAGAAGCCCAGCACACCCATAGCCAAAACGCCCGGAATTACATACAATGCCAGCTTCTCGAAGAGGAAGAAGAAGCCGGCATTATAAGGCGGGCCCTGCAGCTTCGATATGGCAATGGTTGAGAGCGGCTCCCCCAGCGGGGTAAGCACCGCCCCCAGGCCTATGGCGAAGCAGGCAATTATTACCAGGTTAATCTTGTCCTTGCGCTCCAGAGGCATGCAGTTGACCAGTTCCACCAGCAGAAGCGCTGCAATAATGGCCGTGATGATGCTGGACATCAATCCCAGGCCGACGATCATCACGAAGGCAACCGCTTTAAGGGATACATGATCCAGGATATAGCTCATTGCGCTCTGAGCGCGGCTTCTGCCGTAGTGAAAAGCCATCCCCGCCACCAGCACGGCGGGCACGATGCCCTTTACGATAGGCTCCATAACGGCCTCTTCAACCAGCTTCATCTCCCAGACGCTGGCTATCGTGACGGAAAGCACTCCCATCACGAATAAAAATGCCTCGAGGTTATGCTCGATCTTTTTCACGGTGAATGGACCAATCAACACGGCGAGGGCTACCACTCCCAGGCCAATATCGACCGGAGTTATGCCCAGCCCCAGGTTGACCGGAGCCGTCTGTTGCATCGAGATTCTGCTTCCGATGGCGGCAGCAGCTATAGCCACGACCAGACTCGCTGCGGCCGAGAGAAGCACATAAAACCCATTGTCGATTTGCGTTGAATGGGATTTCAGATGCCTGGTTATGCCGACGAATGAAATGCCCCAGATTGCTGCAACTGCCATGGCCAGAATGACGTTCGCTGTTGTCAGCAAATCCATGCCGGACGGGGCAGTCTGCATCATCAAGAGCTTGCTTCCGGCGGCGGCTGCCGCTATGGCCACGGCCAGACTTGCCGCAGTGGAAAGAAGCATCAAAAACCCATTGTCGGTTTGCGTGGAATGGTTTTTCAGATGCCTGGTTATTCCCAGGAATGATATGCCCCATATTATCATTACTGCTATGGCCTGAATGATGTTCGCGGTTGTCAGCAAACCCATGCCTGATGAGGCAGTCTGTACCATCAACAGCTTACTTCCGGCTGCCACTGCAATTGCTACGGCTAGACTCACAAATATGGAGAAGAGCATGCAAAACCCATTATCGTCATGGGTTGAATGCATTCTTAGATATCTGTTGACCCCCGCAAACGATAAACCCCAGCTTATCAATGCTGCGATCGAAGCTATTACGCTCGCGGTCTCTATTCCGGCATACATATTCGTTCACCTTTGTTTTGTAGAATTCGCTAAATCCATTCTCCTCAGATGTTGACTCCGAACGCCACACCAATAAGAAGGAGGGCTCCTGTAAACATGCATACCCTTGCACTCCAAATTGCTACGCATTTATGGGCAGACACGTTTTCGCAAGTCCGCTTTGCAATAGCGTTTACCTTCTCCTCCGCGAAGAATATGCTGATCAAGCCAAGCGCCAATATGCTCAGAATTATGTACAGGCTTTGCAGTTCCAATGGCAAGAAGCCCTGGGAAGGAAGCGCACCCTGCATTTTTGTAATAGCTATCGCTGAGGACGGCCCTTCTACCAGGGCCAGAGCAGCCCCTAGAAAAATAGAAAGACACCCTAATATCGTAATTTTCGCCCTCGTCCTGCGCGTGAGTGGCAGATGATTCACTGCTTCCACAAGCACAAAGAACGAGAGTATTGGTGTGATGATAGCCGCCAATAGTCCTAGCACAACGACAATCTCCAAGAATATCACTTTCATCGTGATCCTATCTAAGAGGATATCGTTTATGCTCCGCAAGAAGTTGGGCCTAATGTAGTGCGCTATCAATCCGACCAGCAATACAGATAGCACTATTCCAACTACTACTGGTTCCTGGACCGCTTCCTCGACGATACCTATATGCCAGGATCTTGAGACTGCAACGGCACATACGCCCATTAGAAATAAGAATGCTTCAAGGTTGCGTTCAATTCTCTTGATCAATAGTGGACCTAAAAGCACGGCCACAAATATGGGAATTAACCCTATTTCGACTGGAATTAGCTCCATCATGAGATCACCAATTGTCAGATGCGTCTTCAGATTTCGGATTCAATTAAAATCAAAATTAGTGATATTCCCATATAAAGCATTTGGGTGCCTGGCACAAGGATAATTGTTAACTATTATTCATAATAAACACCTAATGGGATATGTCATGAAATTGCGGATTGCTTAGTCTGATGATTTTATTTTAGACTATTTATGAATATGTGTTATGTATTGTACCCATATTAAAGGTTTTGGTCTTTGCTAAAAAACATATAATAATTATTAATAGTTCACGTTATCCTCTCTGGCCAGGAAGGATGTATACAGGGGGATATTTTTAATGTGACTCTAGTATAATATCTGAAAAGAGAAACGAATATTTATCCTATCATCGATCTTATAAAGTAAAAATAATTTTATAAAAAATTCTTAAATTATGTTGCAGCCTTTCATCATCAAATAGATCGCGACAGGTGTTTGGCCGGATACATGCAACCGTACCCAAACGATCACGACCTGCATCCATGCTCATTCTTGTTGGCCCATCACTCAGATCATCTTATTCTATTCAGCAGTACAAAAGCAAAGGCGCTAAGGGGTTGACGGGAGATAAAATATCCAAATTTTGGCCCGCGTAGCCAGAAATTAGCTATCATCAAACGAGGTAATTTCAGACATGTCTCTGGAAATGCGTGAATTATCTCCCGTCAACCCCTAAGATTTGACACCGTTTGCGACTAGCTTTAATATGTATAGCCCCCAACCAAGCGGCAGAAGGCCGATCAGTAGGAAGTTGAGCCCTGAATAGTTATGGAAGATTAGCATGTCTCTGATACCGCCTGTTGAGCTGATTAATCCGCTAGCCGCCATTAGCAGCCCCACGATGACTGCAGATATCCGGCAGATTTTCTCCGGCCACCCGGTTCCCATAAATTGCCTGGTGGCCGGGTTGACCAGGCTGAGTATGTATGTACCACCCAACACGATCAGCAAACCAGCGGTGATCACCGTAATATCTCCCTTTCCGATGATTAATACCATCACACCCCCCAGTATCAACAACAAACGCCCTGTGGCTAAAGCTCCCGTTCTTTCTAGACTCATAGTGTTCTCCGATTAAACTTTGCTATTAATATGGAATAAAGGTTCTAAAGGTACAACTCCGGGAGTGAACGATCCGCCATTGTGTGCAAAGACTGACTCCTCTTCCGGTGCAGAGCCGCCAGAAAAGCTCTGACACCACATATAGGATTTCACGATGGGGGGGGATCCGGGCCGACCATGCCAACGGAAAGCTAAGGCAGCCCTGGCAAGTCTGGAAACATTATGGTAGCTAGAACTGCCACGCACAATGTTCCAAGTAAGAAAGCTATTGCAAGTGTTTTATCGCTCATTTCCATCTCCTTTTGGACCGATTTGCTATTAATATGTATGAACAATTCTGGTATTTATGCTTTTCTTGGACAATTTTTCGCAGGACTTGCTGGAATCCGAGATCAAGCACAAAAAAAGAGTTTAAAGCGATGCCCAGGCACCGCTTTATAGTCCCAGGGTTGGATTGATTCCAAGGACGAATACTACTACGAAGTATATGGCGTTCAGCGCCAATCCCATTGGAACACCCAGCTTTGCCCACTCGCTGCTGGTAATTCCCAGCTTGCCGGCAGAGATGATGTTGGGGATGTTTCCTGGGATCAACATGCCGCCGGAGATAAGCAGTCCATACAGAGCAGCGTTGATCTGGTTCTGGCTCATGGCGGGAGAGATCTCAGCTGCAGTAAGGGTCGCATTATCCAGGATGGCCGAGACCATGTTGACCCAGAACAGTACGAAGTCCGGGATCTTGGTGAAGTACTTGAAGATGAGCACCTCCATTCCAGCTCCGAGCAGGAAGAGTGCAGACACGAAAAGCCAGACCTTGCCG
>JAPKYA010000010.1 GCA_026394565.1 Methanothrix sp. | reverse complement strand
TTTTCGTCGCACATATTGATAGTTGGATGCGATTTCATTATCGTCCTTATCTAACAGATCCAGCAACTGCCGCCGTCTTTCACCATAGAAAGGGATGGCATAAGCATGATCTCCTTGTCCTATCATATCCTTCTTGTTGACTCCGGTCATCTCCTCCATGGCTCTGTTCCAGGCGATTACAATTCCTTCCAGATCGATGACAAAGGTTGCATCCGGAAGAAACTCAATAATCGCTGCCAGCTTACTCTCCGATTCCTGCTCTGCATCTTCCTTTTGCTTTTGCTCGGTGATGTCGGACAAGAGCCCGGTTATTCCCATTAACCGACCCCGTTCGTCGATCTCAAGCCTACTGGAGGTTCTTACATACCGGTACTGGTTGCGACTGTCCCTTATGCGGAATTCGTAAGGCTCAAGCTTGCCTTGTAGAGTTTTGGAGAAACTGTCTTTCAGGCCGGGCAGGTCCACGGGATGAATGAATAATGCAAAGTCTTCTCCAATTACGTCTTCAGGCTTATATCCCAGCAGTTGTTCCACTACAGGACTCACATAAATGATGAGACCGGCGCCGTCCAGGGTAAAGATAACATCGTTGAGGTTCTCGACAAGGGTTCGATATTTTTCTTCAGACCTTTTCAGTGACTCTTCCACGATTTTGTGCTCTGTGATATCTATCAGAAATCCTTGGTAAGATGAAGCTATATTATTCTGGTCATTTATCGCACTGGCCTGGATAGAAACCCAGACCAAGCTCCCGTCTTTGCGAAATAACTCCGCCTCGAAGTTCTTCACGCTGCCCGTTTCTTCCAGGAGGCGATGAAACTCCCTGCGCCGGAAGGGATCGACAAAAACCTGCCTATCGATGTCTGTGATGGTATTTATCAGATCCTCAGGAGAATCATATCCCAGGATGTGAGCAAGAGCGGGGTTGACCATTGCATAGCGTCCTGCCGCAGATGTCCGATAGATTCCTAATACCGCACTCTCATAGAGGGATTGGGAAATTTTTCCGGCTCGCATCCAATCGTTTTCCATTTAGATCTTCCTGCAATTTTCCGATCAGATCGTGGTCATCCTTTGGGTCGCCCCTTGATCAGATAACTAATAGATTATGATATACTTTAATCTGATGGATTTCTCGATCAGGATATTCTTCAATCCTTCCACGCCACGATTGCCCGATAACTGAAGCGCTTTTCTGAAAAGAGAGCAAAAAAGATTTACCTCGATCCCTCCTCTGTTCGGCCATGAGATATTTTATACTTTTGGCGCTGGCCCTGCTGCTCTGTAGCTTTGCAGCACTCGGCCAGACGAATCGAACCTCTTTCGATGAATTGAATGCCAGTGCTTTGCAGTCCCTAGTGCTCGACTCCTCTGCATGGCTTGAGTCCTACCGCTTTTCCATTGAGATGGAGCAGAAGATAGATCTGGTCAACTCCTCCTCGGGCGATGCCCAGAAGCTCTACGCACGCTCTTTCGGCTATGGGAGGGCCAATATGACAAATCGCGCTCTAAAGCTGTCCATGGCCGCACTCACTTATGCAAAGGGCGATGAGGACAATACCAGCGCCATTGCTCTGGAGGAGTATTTTATCAACGACACCCTCTACCTCAAGGTAGATGGAAACTGGACGGCCATGAAGATGCCCGCAGTGGCTGATGCCTGGTCCCAGCAGAACACAATGACACAGCAGCTCAAGATGTTCAATCAGTCTCGCCTCTCCCTGATAGGCTCGGAGATGGTGGAGGGCCAAGACTGCTACAAGGTCCGGGCGAAGATGAACATGAGCTCCGTGGCCGATCTGCTCTCTGAAGAGGCGACATCTCTTGTGCCTATAGAGAGCATGAACTACACCGAACTCTTCCGCAATATGAGCCTGGACGTCTATTACTGGATCAGCAAAGATACTCACCTTCTCAAGAAGACGGATGTCGTGGAGGTCTTCAGCGTAGCCCCGCCGTCTTTAGGCCTGCAGGCCAACGAATCAATGGAGATGCGAATAAATTCTGAGATATTCATGCTCTTCGAGGGCTTCAATGAGAGCGCAAATATCAAGCTTCCAGCCGAGGCCAAGAAGGCTCAACCCTTCCCCATGGGTCTAATGGTCTCTACAGAAGCCGTTCCCGTTGTCCCGGTCGGCAATGAGACGATGGAGAGTAAAACACAGCCGAATGAGACGATGCAGGAAAATAATACAACTCAGGCCCCAGTGACGGCCTGATAATTCAATGCCCCGGATGGCCGCCCGAGCTGCTCTCAATCGGCCCGGCATCCTCGAAGCCCTGCCTCTGGCCGGTTCCTGCCAGGCGGGTGAGCATCTCGGGATGGTAGAGCAGACGAACGGCGTTCAGAGCGTGCTCCTCGGCGCGCCTTTGCGAGAGATTTACCAGCGTGCGCTCATCTGGGGCCTCGTCCTCGTGCACGAAGACCTCGATGATGTGCTTGTTGGTCATGAGCTGGGCGGCGATCAGGCCCGTTGAGGCCTCGTGGGCGCACATCTTGTCTTTCTCCGCCGGCCCGGGCATGCCGAGAGCCATGACGATATCGCATTTCTCCTCATCCAGCAGCTTCTTGGCGGCGACAGGCAGGTCCTTTATGCCGGGGACGGTGTAGCGAATGATCTCTGCGGAGACCTCTTTCTTGATGGCACTGATGGCTGCGCGGGCCATATCCACGCGGGCAAATGTGGTGTCGGCGATGCCGATGCGTTTCATTCTTTCACCTCAGATTATCATTTATTGATTTTAACTTATTATAAAAAGCGATTTGCAGGTCCGGCTTGAGTACGGGTAATGGGGATTGTTTCATATATCAATTGCCTTCTACGATTCGTTTGCGTGCTATTTCAACATATTCCGGTTTTAATTCAATGCCAACAAATCTTCGATTTAGCTCAAGACATACAACTCCAACCGTACCT
>JAPKYA010000008.1 GCA_026394565.1 Methanothrix sp. | reverse complement strand
GGTTAACGCCCAGGCGGACATCGATGGAGGATTAATGGATGGTTTTCTGGCTGAGGCATACAAAGGCAAAAACAAGAAAGGTACCCAAGTCTGCAATCCGACCGATTCAAATTGCGCTCCGGGCACAGATCCCAGAGAAGTTATGGGATATCACGATTATCACGAAATTCCCAATTACTGGAATTATGCTCGGCTTTACGTTCTTCAGGACCATATGTTCGAATCCGTGGCCTCTAGCAGTCCGGTTGCTCATCTTTATATGCTGGCGGCCCAGAGTGGAGGCTATACGGGATACCACCAGCCCAGGCCCACTACATACAACTTCCCTGAGATCACGGAACTTCTGACCAGCGGCAAGATAGACTGGAAATATTATGTTACATCGGGCCGATTACATGAAACAGAGGACTCCGAGGAGGTCGGATCGAATGAGGTTCAGACTCAGAGTCCTGACAAATATACCGATTTCAATCCCCTGCCGGCCTTCCCAAAGGTACAAAACGACCCAGAACAGCGTAACCGTTTGGTAGATACCTCTCAATTCTATATCGATGCCCAAAACGGAACTCTGCCACAGGTCAGCTGGGTATTACCAGATTTGAATGTGAGCGAACACCCTCCATCGAGTATTAGCTTGGGCATGGCCTACGTGACCGGACTCGTGAATGCAGTCATGGAGGGGCCTGATTGGAATACCACCGCCATATTCATATCTTGGGATGATTGGGGCGGATTCTATGATCACGTAGCTCCGCCGAAGGTGGATGAATACGGGTTCGGGCTAAGAGTTCCAGGTCTGGTGATCAGCCCCTATGCCAAGCAGAACTATGTAGACCACCAGATATATTCCTTCGATTCCTGGCTGAGAATCGTGGAGGATAGATTTGGAGTCAATCCGATGACTGCCCGAGATGCCAGGGCCAACAACATGCTTAATGCCTTTGACTTCAGTCAAATGCCCAGGCCACCGGTTATATTGAACGCCACTAGGGAGGGTTCACCATACCCATATCCACTATAGTATGACTATTGGTCTCCATGGGTAACCAAAACCACAACAAATTCTGCGACCATTAACTGGCAAGGAGAAAACAATGGGTCAGGCTTAATAGGCTATATGGGGCAAATTCGTCCAGGCTGGCGACGAAATGCTCGCAAAATTTGCCATCTTTCCCACGATCGGAAACCATGAATATCATAATTCATCTGGTGATACACCTACTGCCGCTGATCAATTCCATTGGGCATTTGACATGCCCCTGAACTATTCCTTTGACTGTGTTGGTATCCGGTTTATTATTTTGGATACTCTTGATCCGAATAATGCCAATGGCGATGATCCACACACCTCCCTGGCCCTCACCGAGAGTCAGGAACCCTGGCTTGAGGAGCAACTTGACGATGATAATCTGTTAGGAGTATTTACCATTCACCACCACCCTATCTGGGATTATTACAATACTACAGCGAACCCGAATCTTGAACCCTGGGAGACCCTCTATCATACCTATAATATTAGCGCAACTTTCGCAGGCCATACGCATAATTACCAGAGATACTCGATAAAGGGGATTCCCTATTTCATTGTCGGCAATGCTGGTGGTAGGTGTGCTGACCTTACGGGGAATGCCTCGCCGGCTGGTTACAAGTTCGGCGTAAATAAAACATTAGGATATCTCAAGGTCACTGTTGATCCGGCACACAATACGGCAACATCACAAGAGATTTTCGTCGCCCATGTTAACGAGGATGATGATGATGAGACACCTATAGTCTACGACCCGCCAGTCATCGCGGATACGATAACATTCCCCCTTAAGGCCAATGAAAACCGTGATCACGCCACAACGACAAACAAAGAGCATATAAAAATGGGCAACAAGCATGCTGAGGCATACATATCTGGGTCAGCGACGAACAACATCAATATAGTAACCTCTCAGGGGCCTGGAGCACCATAATGCGGTCCCCTGGGGGGCAGCTTTTTGGTCCTTTTCTATTTTCTCAACCCGGAGCGATCAACTCCTAATACTATGTATAACGAGCATATCTAACCACATAGCCAAAGCATATTTTTATAAACGCAATTTCGACCTGTAAACCCCCTAATGGTGCGCGGCGGATTGCGGGTTTGCTATTTGCTATCATGGATGCCGATTAATCGCGATCCTCCGATTGTAAACCCGAATTTACTAAGACTATGTGAACGGATAGTTAGGCCAATGGGGGATTTAGGCCGGTTTTGGGAGATTGCACATAGTACTATGAACAACTCGTAAATTTTACGCGCACCTGCGGGCCCGCCTGGAGACCGCGTAGTCCGCAATGGCGCAGGAGATTGGCCCCGGCAGAGGCCGAAGCCCTCAAGCTCCGGAGCTAGGCCGAAGGACTTGACCGTTTAGGGCTGGACATTACAATTCCAGGTCGCGTTTATCTTCTGTAAACCAACCGTTTTCAATCTGTAAACAAAATGTTTATAGCATGTAAACATAATGCTGTGCATGCTCATAGAACTGTTCAAGACAGAGGAGCGAGCTAAGGTCCTGCGCTATGTGATGTTTCGCAGTTCCTTAAGCGTTGCCGAGGTCTCAAGGGCCACAGGAGTTACCAAAGGGCTTGTTTCTCGCTATCTGCGCCTCCTGGTGGAGCATGGTTTGCTGCAAAATGAGGGTCGAGTGTATTCTCCTCATGATGGCGCTCATTCTCGGGCCGTCAAACTCCTGCTCAACCTGGAGAGAATCGACGTTTCAGCTCTTTCCTTGGGCTCCGCCAGGAGTCTTGGCCTTTACGGGAGCTGGGCCAGGGGCACGAATCACCAGGAAAGCGACCTCGACGTCTGGATAAGAGCAGATAGCCTTCCTCAGGAGGGCGTGCTGGCCAGGCTGCAGAAGGATTTGAGCCTGCAGTCTGACAGCGAAGTCAATCTGCTGGTGCTGACGCCCGAAAAGCTGGAGAGGCTTAAGATAGAGGATACACCCTTCTACAACTCCCTGGTCATGAGTTCAGTGACGTTGAAAGGTGAGCCACTTGAAGAATATCGATGATTGCTTTGAGCGCGGGCTGCTTCGCAAGGTGGAGCCCTCCCGGACCAAGAGCGAGCAGTCTCTGCTCCAGGCCAGGGACTGGCTCTCCGAAGCTGAGAAGAACCTGGAGGCAGAAGCCTTGCGGTCCGCTATTTCTTCAGCGTACCTGGCTGTCTTTCATTCCGCTCGTGCCGTTCTCTTCCGGGATGGGGTGCGTGAGAAGAGCCACTACTGCATTGGTCTTTACTTGCAGAGGTATGTTGAAGATGGCACCCTTGAGGAGGATTGGCCCATGCTCTTCGACCGGATCAGAAGCGTGCGCCATGCCGATCTGTACTCTTTCATGGCCTTGCCTGCTGACGAGGAGGTGCAGGCGAGCATTGATCTGGCAGAGAGATTCATAGAACGGATAGAGAGGCTACTTAAGGAGACGAGAGGCGAAGAAGGATAGGCTTCCGATCTACAGAAAGCCTCTCGCGCACCCGCGGGCCCGCCCCTGGGGCAAGGGCAGGGAGATTAGCCCTGGCAGAGGCCGAGGCCCTCAAGCTCCAGGCCGGGCCGGCGGCCCTGATTATTTTGGAGAAAGGATGTGACCATGAAGAAGAAGGCGAAGGCGCTGGGAATTTGAACGAGGCTTCGCGCCTTCGCGTGATACCTCTGATCTCGCGCGAAGGCCCTCGAAGGCGCGAAGAAGCCATGATCGCCGACCTCAGGCACTATCCTGCGATGAAGAAAGAATTGCCCTTCACTCTGTGCGTCCTCTGTGAACTCTGTGGTTGAAACGTCGTTAGCCACTGGTTATGACCAAATGGCTACGGACTACAACCACAGAGAGAGTTATGGCGGCTCGACACCCTCCCTCGATACACAATGATTTAAGCCTTTTGATTAGAAGGTAGATTTCATGCGCGTCCTGAAGAAGAATCTGCGAGGAGATGAAGGGGAGATTGCCTTGCTTCCCGAGTCGTTAGATGATTTATGGCATCTACAGCATCTGATTGCACGAGGTGATCTGGTATTTGCTCTCACGCACAGGAAGGTTCCAGCCATTGCCGACAAGGCGCGCCCGGAGAAGATGGAGAGAAAGACGGTGCGCCTGGGAGTTAAGGTAGAGGATATCGAGTTTCATATGTATTCCAACTGGCTGCGCCTGCACGGCATTATCAAATCGGGCATGGATGTAGGGGCATATCATACTCTGAATATCGAGGTGGGCACAGATCTGTCCATCCTCAAGTACCACTGGCGTCCTGATCTATTGGCGCGCATAGATGAGGCTGTGGCCGAGTCGCAGAGGCCGCGAGTGGTCATTGCCCTGGTGGAGGAGGGCGAGGCCACCATCGGAGTGCTGCGCCAGTTCGGGGTGCAGATGGCGGCGGAGATACGCCAGGGAAGCGGCAAAGGCAGCGGCGAAGACACGCGCGCCGGCTTTTTGCGGGATGTGGCGCACGCGATTGATGAGACTGCCAAGGAGAGCGCAGAGGTGATCCTGGCGGGGCCCGGCTTCACCAAAGAGGACTTAAAGAAGGTGATCGACTCCAGCCTTCCCGATTTGGCCAAGAGAATTGCCATGGATGATACCTCGTCCATAGGGCGATCCGGATTTCAGGAGGTCTTGCGTCGCGGGGCGGTAAAGAGCGTTCTTGAGTCCAGCCGCATAGCCAGGGAGGCAAAGCTCATTGAAGATCTCTTCAGGGAGATCGCCACTAACGGCAAAGCCGCCTACGGCATAAAAGAGGTGGAAACCGCCCAGAACTACGGCGCTATTGAAAAGCTGCTGGTTTTGGATGAGCTGGCCCGCCGGGGAAAGGTGGATGATCTCATGCGCATAGTGAGCAATGCTCGGGGAAAGGTGGTGATCTTCAGCTCGGAGTTTGAGCCGGGAGATCGGCTGCGCTCTCTGGGTGGCGTGGCGGCACTGCTTCGATTTAAAATCGCGTGACTGTTCGCGACCCATGAGGTGCGAGAGGAAGTGAACTGAAAATGACCAAGTGCGACAAATGCCCCCGCGGTGCCATTATCTATCAAAGGTACTCGGGAATGCATCTGTGCAGGGAGCATTTTGAAGAGGACGTGCACCGCAAGATCAGGGAGAGCCTGCGTAAAACCGGTCTCTTCGGCCCCGGCTCGCGCATAGCCGTGGGCCTGGATGGGGGGAGAAAGAGCGCCATATTGGCATTTGTCCTCAAGAATCTCTTTATTCGCCGAAGGGACATCGATCTATTGGCCGTTATCATCGATGAGGGGGAAAAAACAAGCCCCAGCGCCGACCAGGCCCGCCGTGCGGCTGAGCAATTAAGCCTCCCCTATATTGTGAAGAGCCTGCCCTTTTCGCCGGATGATGACCCATCCTGCATAGTTCACCCCAACCGGAAGAGGGAGTTGCTTTTTTTCACTGCAGAGGAGAATGGAGCCGGCATTCTGGCCACAGGCGAGACCCTGGATGACGAGGCCCTGCAGATCTTCATAGGCTATCTGCAAGGCGATGTCGAGGCAGTCAGGAGGGAAGAGCACAAAATATCCTGGATAAAGCCACTGCGGCGTATTCCCGAAAAAGAGGTGCGGCTTTATGCCATCGGGCACGGTCTAGGGTTTGCTGATGCCGACGGGAAGTCCTATTCCGATGCCTTGCGCCAGGAAGCAAAGCGGCTGCTCTACGGCTTTGACTGCCGGCATCCCGGCACGAATTATTCCTTGCTTCGCGGGCTGGAAAAAGGTCCGGCGCAAGAAGGGGCCGGCAAGGGCAAAGCCTTTAAGTAAAGATGGAAAATATGTCGAGCCTAGCGCCTCGGTAGCTCAGCTGGTCCAGAGCGATTGACTTGTAATCAATAGGTCGCGTGTTCGAATCACGCTCGGGGCTTTGTCCTTACTATCTGCTTTTATAAAATTATAAAATAGCTTCAGTCTTTAGTTGTTTTATCACAAAGTTATATGGGCCTGAATTTTTCGTTCAGGCCTTTTTCGCCTTCTTCATATCCAGCCTGGTTTTGCACCTGGGGCAGGCCTTAGGCTTATTTACCCTCGTCTCCCAGCCGTAATGGCATTTTGGACATCTCATCTGTTTCATATTAATACAGTTGTAATAAGAGTATTAATAACTTTCGATTGTATATGATTACCCCTACTACTCTGGCAAGCGCAAAGCCTATAATTAAATGGACGTGGTAAATACAGAATTTCATGAACGAGATTTTGGAGATCCTTTCAGAAAACGCCAAGGCAACCTCTTCCGAGATCGCGGCGCTGCTGGGCAGACCCGAGGCGGATGTAGCCCGAGAGATCCGGGAGCTGGAGGAATGCGGCGTCATCAGAAAGTACATCACTCTGGTCAACTGGGAGAAGCTCGACCAGAGCTATGTCTTCGCCGTTTTGGAGCTGAAGGTAGCGCTACAGCGAAAAACGGGCTACGATGCCGTGGCTGAGAGGATCGCCAACTTCTCGGAGGTAGAGTCGGTGCGCCTCATCTCCGGAGATCATGATCTATCCATCACCGTGCGAGGTAAGTCCATGAAGGACATCGCCTACTTCGTGGCGGAGAAGATCGCCCCCTTAGAAGGCGTTCAATCGACTTGCACTCATTTCATCCTTAAGAGCTACAAGGAGCACGGCGTCATTCTCACCGACAAGCCCAAGCCCCAAAGATTGGTGATTACTCCATGAGGCAGAGCCTGAAAAACGTAATCCTTCCCGCCTGGAATGCTGAGCGGCATTTAAATCAGGTTGTAAAAACCATGCCACCGTCAGGCATTAGAAAGTTCTTCGATCTGGTGAGCGAGATGAAGGGAGCAATCTCTCTGGGAGTGGGAGAGCCGGACTTCGTCACGCCCTGGCATGTGCGCGAGGCCTGCATCTATTCACTGGAGTCGGGAAACACTCACTACACCTCCAACAAAGGCATGCCCGAGCTTAGAGAGGTCATCTGCGAGTCGGTGCGCTCTGATCTGGGCCTTGATTACGATCCTGCCGAGCAGATACTGATCACCACTGGTGTCAGCGAAGCAGTTGACCTGGCCTTTCGCGCCACGCTCAATCCTGGTGACGAGGCTATTGTGCCCGAGCCCTGCTATGTGGCCTACACTCCGGACATCCTGCTGGCCGGGGGAGCGGCCAAGACGGTTCCCACCTGCCTGGAGAATGAGTTCCGCCTGCAGTCTGAGGACGTTGCCGCGGCTGTAACCGACAAGACCCGTGTTCTGCTGCTCAGCTACCCCAACAATCCCACGGGAGCTATTATGACGCGATCCGACCTGGAGGATCTGGCAGACGTCGTTGTCGAGAACGATCTTCTCGTTATATCAGATGAGGTCTATGCCAAACTGAGTTATTCGGGCAGTCACGTCAGCTTCGCACAGCTGGAAGGGATGCAGGAGAGGACGGTCATCCTGAACGGTCTATCCAAGTCGCATGCCATGACCGGCTGGCGCGTAGGCTACGCGCTGGGCGACCCGGCACTGGTGGGAGCCATGACCAAGGTGCATCAGTACACCATGCTCTGTGCGCCTACCATGGCCCAGGTGGCGGCAATAGAAGCCATGCAGAAGGGCGAGGAGGAGATGCTGCACATGAGGCATGAGTATGACCTGCGCAGGCGCATGTTCGTCTCCGGCTTAAACCGCATCGGTCTGGACTGCTTCGAGCCCAAGGGAGCCTTTTACGCCTTCCCGTCTGTAAAGGCCTGGGGCCTCTCCTCTGAGAAGTTCGCAGAGCTGCTCCTCAAAGAGCAGAAGGTGGCGGTGGTGCCGGGCAGCGTCTTTGGGCCGAGCGGCGAAGGGTTCTTGCGCTGCAGTTATGCCACATCCCGTGAGGAACTCATTGAGGCGCTGGACCGGATAGAGACATTCCTCTCCAGCCTTAATCGGATAGAGACGATGAAAAATGCTTAAAGCCAAATTCAACCCGGAGCAGACGGACAGGCTGGCGGGGGGGCTGGCCGCTCTGGGCCTTTCTCCCAATGCCTGGACGCTGCTCTCTCTCGTTCCGGCGCTGGGGGGAATGGCGGCCCTGATGGACGGCAGGTTAGCCTGGGGCCTGGTGCTCTTCTCCCTGTCCGCATTTCTCGACATCGTGGACGGGACGGTGGCTCGCGTGACAAATCAGGCCACGGCCAAGGGGGCCTTCATCGACGGGGTGGTGGACAGATATGTGGAGCTGATGCTCTATCTGGGGCTGCTCTTCTACCTAGGGAAAGGCGAGTTTCTAGGCCTGCCTTATGAGGCCTGGTTTATGCTGCTCTTCTTCGGATCGCTCATGACCAGCTTCGTGCGGGCCTATGCCGATCACAGGGGCGTAGTAAAGGGCGAGGCGGAGCTGAAGAAGATGGGCGGGCTCATGGAGCGGTTTGAGAGGCTCATGCTGCTTTATGCGGGAATGTTCCTGGGGCTTTTCAATACCCAGTGGCTGATGATAGTAATAGCCATAACTGTGGTGCTGGCCAATGCCACGGCGCTGCAGAGGATAGCATTTGCCATCAGGCATGGAAGATGAAGTTATAATTTAGATCGCACAATTTAGACGTTTTTAATATTTTATTTATATTGATTACAATTTCTCGTGCCGTATTCTGTCCATCGCTGGATTTACGGAAAATTTTGTAATTATTTCTATTTGGCTCCCTCTTAATGGGCGGCATTTTTCGATCATATTCCAAACGAGCAAATCGATTTACAAATTCAGAAAGAACAAAAAAATCTACAAAAATTTTGCAGTTGCAGAGCAGCATTTTTTCGAACGCATCCGTGTACCATTTTTTAAAATATCTATCCCTTTCTGAATATATGCCATAATAAATATAGAGCCACACATTAGTATCCAGAAAAAGACAATCCTTCTCATCGAAATCGGATTTTTTTCTTATATCTTCGACCAGATTACTCATCAGCTTCGCCCAAGACTTCCTTTATTTCCGCCTCAAAATGATCTGGATTCTTTGAATAATCCTTAGTCCGATCGATGATCATTTTAAGCACAAATGCGTCATCATCAGACAGGCCGCATACAACCACTTTTTTCGCAATCTCTTCATCGGAAAAGTTGCCGCGGTACAACCTGCCAATACTGGATTCCAAAAAAGCGGAACTAATATCACTGACGTGACCAAAGGAGACAAGTACACCTTTTCCAGAATGCAGCGCATCTGCTATAACTTCATATAGTTCATGGCCGCAGGATGAAGATAGGCAAAATCCGCTTTTTGCGATTTTTGGGACACATATCAATTCCACAGGTCCCACGCCCAAGGCAGCCATATCCATCATAGACATCTCCTCAATATCAATTGAATGCAGATGCAAGTCGCTAAATTGCCTTTCATCAACCGTAACCTTTGCTTCCTCGACATTGGCTACAGACATGAAAGCAGATCTCCATCCATACGATACAATATGTACTCAGTTAGACGTATAAAGGTTTTGAAGAGGCTCGATACTTTTATCATTTCCGCCGTCTGGCATTGGGCAGGATGTCCCAGGACTTTCGCCCCTTCAAGAACAGCAATCTGTTCTCCAACCACTATCTGGAAAAGCTGGTCAAAGACAGTGCACAGTGGCGGGAGGCAGAGCCCGAAGAGGCCTTTGCCCAGATCAAGGAGCTTTACCAGCGCAAGGCGCGCGTCCTGGAAAACTACAACGAATCCCAGTTAGAGGAGAACTTCATCCGCCCGGTGCTGCGCATTTTAGGCCACCACTTCGGCGTGCAGGGCAAGGTCCTGGGAAAGGACAGGACGCCGGACTACGCCTTCTTTCCAGATGAGCAGAGCCGGGAGGAGGCAGAAGCCCATCCCGGTGAGGACTACTACCGCCGCGCCGTAGCTGTGGGCGATGCCAAGTCCTGGAAGATCCAGTTGGACAAGAGCCGCAAGAGCCAGGGAAGCTTCGAGATGCAGAATCCCAGCTATCAGATCGATGTCTACCTGCGGGACACTCCGCCCAAGTGGGCGATTTTGACATCAGGCCGCTTCTGGCGGCTTTACCACGAGACGACCAGCTACAAGCTGGACTACTATTATGAGGTGGACCTGCCCGCCCTGCTGGCCGCGGGCGATATCGAGAATTTCAAGTACTTCTATCTCTTCTTCCGCAAAGAGGCCTTCGGGCAGACTGTGGACGCAGGCTGCTTCCTGGATAGCGTTCGGGAGGAAAGCGTGGCCTACGCCCAGGAGATCGGCGAGGATCTGAAGGAGAACGTCTACCGGGCCATGAAGATCCTGGCGCAGGGTTTTCTGGCCGGGGACGCTTCCGGCGCGCCTCTGCCGGACGAGGCGGCCGTGGCCCAGGTGCAGGAGAACAGCATGAGGCTGCTCTACCGATTGCTCTTCATCTTCTATGCTGAGAGTCGCGGCCTTTTAGACACTAATAATAGATACTATTACGAGCTGAGTCTGCAAAAATTGAAGACGGAGGTGGCAGCGCGGCTGGACAAGGGCGAGCCCTTGCTGTCCGTGCGCTACTCTTACGGGGAAGGCCTGAAGAATCTCTTCGGGCTGATAAACGATGGCAGCGAGTCGAGGAGAATCCCCAGAACGGAGTTTTACATCCCTGCCTACAACGGCGGGCTCTTCGACCCCAAGAAGGATGAGAACCGTTTTCTGGAGAGTGCACGCATCGGCGACTCATACCTGGCAAGGGCCATCGACCTTTTGGCCCGCTCCGGCGCAGGCCGGCAGGCCGGATTTGTGGACTACTCCTCCCTGGAGATCCGCCACCTGGGATCGATCTACGAGGGCCTGCTGGAATACCGGCTCTGCGTGGCGCAGCAGCAGATGGCTGCAGTCAAGGAGAAGGGCAAGGAGCTGTGGCTGCCCGTGGGCGAAGCCGGCAAACGAAAGATCCTGGACAGCGCAGAGGCGGGCGAGATCTATCTGGCCACGGACAAAGGGGAACGCAAGGCCACCGGCTCCTACTACACCCCGGACTACATCGTCAAGTACATCGTCAAGAACACCATCGAGCCGGTAGTTGAGAAGAAAAAGCAGGAGTGGCTGGGCACCAGCCGGCCTTTTGCCGACTATGTGCTCTCCATCAAGGTCCTCGACCCGGCCATGGGCAGCGGCCACTTCCTGGTGGAGGCGACGGACCAGTTGGCCCGCTGGCTGGTGTCTGCCTGGGCCACGGCAAGGCCGGAAGAGGCCGACTCGAAGGAGATAGCAGAGCAGGATATTCACTGGGCACGCCGCGAGGTTGTCCGGAACTGCATCTACGGCGTGGATCTCAACCCCATGGCCGTGGAGCTGGCAAAATTATCGTTGTGGCTGACAACGGTGGCCTCCAACAAGCCGCTGAGCTTTCTGGATCACCATCTGAGATGCGGCAACAGCCTCATCGGGGCGGAGCTGGACCGGCTCGCCATTCTGCCGGGCGGGCAGGCGGAGCAGACGCCGCTCTGGAGCTACGTTCTCAAGAGCCACACGGACGGCCTGCTCAAAAAGTACAGTCTCATGGCGGCGCTGCCGGACGACAACTTGCAGATGGTCAAGTGGAAGGAGGATCAGTTCCGCCAGATCAAGGAGTCGGAGCTGAGCCAAAGGCTGGCGGAGCTTTCCAACGTCTGGCTGTCCACATTTTTCGGCAACATTGTGAAGGATGACGATTACTACGAGCTGCAAAACCACCTGAGCCCGGAGAAGTTCCCGGACTGGGGCGGCCTGCGGGAGAAGGAGTGGTTCACACGGGCGCAGTCGCTGGGGCGGGAGAAGCGGTTCTTCCACTGGGAGCTGGAGTTTCCGGAGGCGTTCCAGGAAGAGGGTCGCGGGTTTGATGTGGTGATCGGCAATCCGCCGTATGTGAGCGTTACGAATATTTGCGCAGACAACCGCGAATATTTGCTCAGGCAATTTTCCACAGCAAGCGGTCGCTTTGATTTATATATCTTATTTGATGAAAAATCTTTATTTTTAATGAAAAATAATGGGTTGTTTGGTTTTATCCAGCCCATTAAATTTGGGATCTACTCAAACGGAAAAAACTTACGAGACTTGCTATTAAAAAAAGTAACTATAGAACGCATAGTTGACGTTTCTCAATGTGATGTCTTTCCTGACCCGAGTACGTATCCATGTTTGCTAATTTTTAGAGAACTTATTCCGCAGAATTTTACTATTATTAAGATAATTAAGCCGCCAATTAACAGTCCGCAATTGATTGGTTCTGGATCGGATGAGGACGTAGATGTTCTTGAAATACCACAGTTTAGATTCATGGAGACTCCTGAACATATTTTTTGTTTGAGATTATCGGATAAAATTTGGAAATTTATTAAAAAAACGCAAGGAAATTCGTTTATCATTAAAGATTTATTCAATATAGAGCAACTAATCCGTATTGGCAGTAAAACTAAGCGTGAAGCCCTCGTATTAAACAACGAGAGTTATTTTTTGGCACCACAGGAAGTCAAAAATAAATGCAGAAAAATGCTTGATGGAGAGAATCTAGATAGATATTTGATTGATTGGGATGGATATTGGCTACACTATATTCCGAAAGAACTGTATAATCCAAAATCCACCGAAGTATTAGACGCTTCAAAGATCCTCATAAAAAGAATTGCTCCGGCATTAGCAGCGGTTACTGACATCGGAACGGATAACGGATACTATTATCCATTAAATACAATTTACGGGCTTATCCCTAAAGACAAAATTGAATTGAACCTATATTATGTAACAGCATTATTAAATTCGAGCTTTTTGGATTGGTACTATAAATTGCTTTTTGAAGCTATTGCAATCAGGGGTGGTTACATTGAGTATAGAGAATATCTTAAATATTTACCCATCCGCCGCATTTCCTTCACCACCCCCGCGCCAGAGCGCGCCCGCCTGGGTGCGGAGCTGCAGCAGCTCTACGCCGAGGGCAAATTCGCCGAGATCCTGGCCCAGGTGGAGGCCTGCCTGCCCAAAGACGGGGAAGGCAACTTCGTTGCAAGCCAGGAAAAATCGGATGTAGTACACGACCTGCTGGCCTACCTGGCAGAGAGGATGCTGGAGATGAACAAGCAAAAGCAACAGGAGATCAAAGGCTTCCTGGGCTGGCTGGAGGGCTACCTGGGAGCAAAGGTCGATGATCTGACGCCCAAGACCAAACTGCAGAGCTACTACGAGCACGATTACGAGAGCTTTTTGGCGGTGCTCAAAAGGAACAGCAAGAAGCTGGCCATCGATCCGGCCAGACGGGAGCCGGCGGAGGCGCTCAGGGCCGAGTTCGAGGGCTCGCTGGGCAAATTGGGGCCGCTGCGGGAGAGGATCAGGCAGACGGATGAGCTGATCGATGCGACGGTTTACAGGCTGTACGGGCTGACGGAAGAGGAGATTGCCATCGTAGAAGGAAGAAAGACCTCAACAGGATAGGATGCTGGCGAGCAGTCATTGGTCATCGGTTAAGGAAGATGCAATTGGCTTCTTCGCAGCTTCGCGTGAGATTCAACAGGGCCCGGTTTCACGCGAAGGCGCGAAGCCGCGAAGTTCCGATGAGAAAAGGACAATTCTTGCCACACTCGACCTCAAAGCACTGTCTGTTCAATGAACGAGCAGTCGGTCAGCCGGGCCCGGCTGGAAAATATTTTAATATTTATAAAATTGGTAGAGCACTACCGGAGCAAAACCTGCCCACTCCATCAACCGCTCCGCCGCCAAGTCTCCAAGCCTGCCCGGCGTTGAGGGCGCCAGGACCAACTCGCGCGTTCCACCGCGCGCGGAATCCACCAAATGCAGTCGGAAGAAACAACCAAAACTGCTACCAAGACTGTAATCCCTAAAAGCCGGATATCAGCGAGCGTCCCACCCCCGCGCCCGCCTGAGGGTAAAGCTGGAGCAGCTCCACGCCGAAGGAAAATTCACAGAGATCCTGGCCCAGGTGGAGGCCTGCCTGCCCAAAGACGAGGCTGGCAATTTCATTGCCTGGCAGGAAAAATCGGATGCAGTACACGACCTGCTCGCCTTCCTGGCAGAGAGGATGCTGGAGATGAACAAGCAGAAGCAGACGGAGATCAAAGGCTTCCTGGGCTGGCTGGAGGGCTACCTGGGAGCAAAGGTGGAGTACCTCACGCCCAAGACCAAACTGCAGAGCTACTACGAGCACGATTACGAGAGCTTTTTGGCGGTGCACAAGAAGAACGGAAAGAAGCTGGCCATCGATCCGGCTCGCCGGGAGCCCGAGCCCCGGGCCGAGTTCGAGGGCTCGGTGGCCAAGCTGGGGCCGCTGCGAGAGAGGATCAGGCAGACGGATGAGCTGATCGATGCGATGGTGTACAGGCTGTACGCTCTGACGGAAGAGGAGATCGGGATAGTGGAAGGGAAGGCTTGATATGTGGATGATGCTGTTTAGTAATTTCTTGATTCAATATTCTAAGGACACAGTCGATTGCGATACAGATATATACTCGTGTAGATTAATTAATAAGGCATTAGAGCCATTATTGAAAAATAAAAATCTAAAAAGTGTAGGATTGGAATTACTTTGAGGAGGGACTGAACATGAGCGTGTTGTCCGATGTCAGGCTGTTAGAAAAGATCTACGATAAAGAACTCAAAATAGAGCCCTTCGTCTTTGACAATATCCAGCCCTCCTCCATCGATCTGACCTTGGATAATCGAATACGAACTCCCAAGAGCGGCATTGAGTTAAATGCATTTGATGCCGATATCAAGGAGTGCTTTGAAGAGAGGATTCTTGATGAGTACACCCTCAAACCAGGAGATTTCATCATCGGCCAGGTTAAGGAGAACATCGGCCTTTCCAAAAGGATGACCGGCCTCATTCAAAATAGAAACAGCCTGATTCGTCTGGGAATAAACGTAGGACTATCATCTTACATAAATCCTGGCTACTTTGGTCAATTGCCCATAGTCATCCACAATTTGGGAAGCTTCTCAGTGGATCTGGTCCCGGGGATGAGGATCTGTCAGTTAGTCATATTTGATGTCGAACCTGATCCCGAAAGAGATTACAGCCAAAGAAAAGACGCCAAATATCTGGGAGAAAGCGACGTCGGGTTGTCCAAATTATACATGGACGTGGAAGTTGAAGAATACTTAAAAGAGTACAATAAAAAAAGCACCAAAGAGATAGATAAAAAGGAACTTATTGATTTCTTAGAACAAAGAATAAAAGAGAAGGCTATGGACACACTGAAAGGTCTGACGGACGAGGAAAAACAGAAGATCGGTCTGCTATAATGGAAAAGAATTTTAAGGACTTAATTCAAGAAATCAGGCCGTATATCGTCAAAGGCATTCAAGATGCCAAAGTCAGTGAGTACGAGCAGAGCTATAAGAAGCGGAATGGGAAGGAGCCATCCTCAGAAGAGATTAACCAGTTTATTTCTATTCTAATCGCGAATGGAACAGTAAAGAGTGACGCAGATGAGATTGTAAACGAATTAATTAGTAAATATAGTAAAAAACTATTAGTGAAATTAATAATAAATTCGTCTATTTCACTGAGTTCGGCTGGGTTGTTCTTGGTTTATATTTTAATATATTTAAAAAATGTTTTTGGATTGAATATTGTTAAAGAGGATTACCTCATAAGCCCGCCAAATTTTATCCTAGCCATAATATTATTTTTTATTGCCATTGCCCTGTTTGTCATTTCTGTTTCAAGAAAAGACAGAGACTGACAATCATCAGTCGTCCTTCCCCGCGCCCGAGCGCGCCCGCCCAGGCCCGCCAGCAGCTTTACGCCGATGGCCAGTTCGCCAAGATCCTGGCCCAGATGGTGGCCTGCCTGCCCAAGGACGAAGCGGGCAACTTCGTCGCCGAGCAGGAGCGATCTGATGTGGTGCACGATCTCCTGGGCTACCTGGGCGCAAAGGTGGAAGACCTTACGCCCAAGACAAAGCTGCAGAGCTACTACGAGCACGATTATGAGGACTTCCTCGCGGTGCTGAAGAAAAATAAGAAGAGGCTGGCCATCGATCCGACTCGCCGGGAGCCCGAGCCCCGGGCCGAGTTCGAGGGCTCGGTGGCCAAGCTGGGGCCGCTGCGGGAGAGAATCAAGCAGACGGATGAGCTGATCGATGCGATGGTGTACAGGCTGTACGGGCTCACGGAAGAGGAGATTGGGATTGTGGAAGGAAGCATATGAATTGAGGCTGTCGGTTTAGTCCCTTGATTTAATATTTCGCAGAAAAAATCTGAAATATTTTCCATAATTGCTCAAATTTGCCATAATTCCCCCCAATATTATTGAAATTTTCTAGATTTTCAGCACCTCTTTCTGTCGTTAT
>JAPKYA010000097.1 GCA_026394565.1 Methanothrix sp. | reverse complement strand
CTATCCTTGACACATGCAGAAAGCAAGGGGTTAGCTATTTCGAGTATATTCTGGATATTATATCTGGGAGCTACTCGATGCCAAGGTTGTCCCAACGCCTTATGCGGAGCAAGTCCTCCACAGCCTATTGAGCATGTTCGGTCCATCTACTCCGGCATAACTGACGCACAAAGCCGCCTCCAGCAGATGGCGGCTCCCGGAGGTGCGGACCTGTTTCTCTCAGAGCCGGGCGAATACATCATATTCTACGAGAACAACAGCTTCATGAATGGCAAGTTCTACAGCACGAGCGAGCAAATACCTGGCCTGGAGATCCGGGTGCGAGAAAAAGCCACAGGCAGCGATTTGGCCACCTATCCGACAAAGAGCAGCATCACCTACAGCCTGGGCAGTCGCAGCGGCCGGTCCATCATGGCCTTTACGGCTTTGCGCGCCGGAATCTATCAGGTCAATGCCTCGTATTCAGGAAGAGATGGGACCGAGGTCGTACTGGCCATAGGAAAAGGGATGGTCGAAGGCATATTCTCATCAATTATAATCTCCATGGCGGCCCTCTTCGGATCCATCGCGATTGCAGCTGTAATTGCCTTTGTCACTTACCGCAGAAGAAAAAAGGCATTTCTTAAGCTTGAAGAAGAAGAAAGGTTAATGAGGGGAGGCTTTTGAATATTCTCATTCGTCTTCTACCATTTCGTTGTAGTGCCCCCTCTCTTCCTTGTATCTCTTGGATGCGGCAAGAGCAGTCCTGTACCCAGAATCCTTTAACAATCGTTATCGGCAACACACATTCAAAGCATCGGATAAACTTAAGTATCATTATGCCAGGATTGGTAGCGGATCAACCTTACATTACAGTGAGATTTATGGGGCATGATAGATTTGGCACCTTTTATCGAGATACGGGATCTGACAGTTCGATTCGGTGATATTGTAGCTCTTCGCAATATAAATCTGGTTATAGATGAGGGCGAATCGGTAGGAATCTTAGGCAGAAGCGGCTGCGGCAAGAGCGTACTGATGCATGTCTTGCGCGGGGTGGAGTCATTTCCCGGCATGAGCGGAAGTCTGATCTTCCACGTGGCCAGATGTGAGAAATGCCGCCACGTAGAGCAGCCCAGCCGGGTCGGGGAAAAATGCAGGTGCGGCGGAGTTCTCAAGCCAATTAAAGCCGATTTCGTGACACTGGATATAAACGATCCTCTTCGGCGCGACATTGTGAACCGAATCGCCATCATGCTGCAGAGGACCTTTGCCCTTTATGGCGATGAGCGTGTGATCACAAATGTCATGCGGGCCGTGGAGGAGAAGGGAGACACCATGAGCGTTCACCGCGCCGCAGACCTCTTGGATGAGGTAAACCTGTCCCACAGGCTGATGCATGTGGCCAGAGAGCTGTCCGGCGGAGAAAAGCAGCGCGTCGTCCTGGCCCGCCAGCTCGCCAAGTCGCCCATGGTTCTCCTGGCAGATGAGCCGACAGGAACCCTCGATCCGGCTACGGCCAGAGTTGTGCATGAGTCCATCAAGCGTGCCGTCAGGGACTTCAATATGACTTTGATCATCACCAGCCACTGGGAAGATGTCATGGTCGAGCTGACCGATAGAGCCATATTGCTGGATGGCGGAGAGATTAAGGCAGAAGGCAAGCCGAAAGATATCGCAGCCCAGTTCCTGGCCATGGCCGGAACGCTTGGCAAGCGTGAAGATGTTGAAATGGGAGCGCCCATAATCAAGGCTACCGGCCTGGCAAAGAGATATATCAGCATAGACCGGGGCGTGGTGAAGGCTGTTGACAATGTCAGTCTGGAAGTAAAAGAGAGTGAGATCTTCGGCCTGGTTGGTGTTTCCGGAGGCGGTAAGACCACTCTTTCCAAGATGGTGAGCGGCATTATCACCCCTACCAGCGGCAGCATATCGGTGCGGGTAGGAGACGACTGGGTGGACATGACCCAACTGGGATCTAATGGTCGCGGGCGGGCCACCAAATACATCGGCATTCTCCACCAGGAGTATACCCTTTACCCCTCTCGAAGCGTCATCGAGAACCTGACTGAGGCCATTGGCCTCTCCCTGCCCTTCGAGCTGGCGGAAAGAAAGGCCATTCACACCCTGGAGACGGTGGGATTCACTGAGGAGCAGGCAGAGACGGTCTTGGCCAAGATGCCTGACGAGCTTTCTGAAGGAGAGAGGCATCGCGTGGCCATGGCGCAGGTATTGATAAAAGAGCCGAGAATAGTAATCCTGGATGAGCCTACGGGAACTATGGATGCCATTACCAAGATTGAGGTTACGAGGTCCATCCTCAACGCCCGCCAGGAGCTGGGAGAGACATTCGTCATTGTCAGCCACGATATGGACTTCGTGAAAAATATCTGCGACAAAGCCATGCTTATGCGCGATGGGCAGGCGATTTTCACCGGTCTTCCCAGCGAAGTATTGGCCAAGATCACGGAAGAGGAAGAGAAGGAGATGCTGGGGAGTTAATTTGAGGGTCTTTGTTGACGGCAGAGAGATCGAGCTATTGCCCGGAGCACGGCTTATCGATGCACTGGGCAAGGCCTGCGCCCATCCTGCAAATGGCGCAATAGTAGGAGTGGTCAAAGGTCGAGGCGAGAAGTCGCGCGTGACCAACTCCTATTGGCTCAACACCAGCAAGGGCAAACTGAGAATAGATCTGATAGATAGCGATCTGCAGAGGATCTGGCACGAGAACGTAGATAAAATTTCGGGATCAACCGTTAGATGGGCCTCGCCTGACGGCGTAGCCTTCGGGCCTTTTGCTTCCACCCTCTCTTTTGGACGCGATGCATTGGAATACAACCGTTGGGAAGTTGTACTTGGTGCAGCCGGATTTGATGCAGAGAACACTCAGATCATTTTTGTCCGGAGGAGGCATACGGCAGCCTACGGTACACCCAGGGACGGCGGGGTTCTCGGCCACGTTGTGGGCGGCAAAAATACTCTAGACCGGCTGCAATCAGGCGACGAAATATTGGGCATCGAGCCCATTGTGGAATGGCAGGACATAACTTCAAAGCAGGCCACAACGGATCTGACTTTACCCTTAGAAGAAGACAATGAGATATTCACCAAAGTTGAGGCGCAGCTTATCGAGGACGCACCCATAGGAGCGGAATTTTTACTGTCCCTGACTCGAGACGGCTGCTTTAAGGTCGATTCCGTCTCCAGTTCATATATCTCATCCGATCAGTTGCTAACGGTGCCCATAGTCTTCGAGCATCGTGAGCCTCGCCTGGAAGGATTGGTGACGGTAAGGACGAACGGGCGAGGTTTGGGCAGGATCTTCGTCTACAAGCAGGACCGAACCTCGAATCCCGGACACTCTGCTGTGGCAAGAATCACCTCGGGAATGGATATGATAAAGCTGGCCGGTCCCGGCCAGTTGATAACTTTTAGCGTATTGCCGAAGCGCATCATGCTCATGGGCAGCAGCCTCAAAGACGCCCTGATGCAGATGCAAGAACGAGGCATCGAAACAGAGGTGCAGGGACATATTGGCGAGGATGCAGTAGTGGTGAAGCAGGAGCCGGGAGCGACAATGGCGATTTTGAAGCACAAAAAGGTGCGCATTTTTTCGATTCCCGCCGCCCGTCTGGTCCGTGTCCAGCTTTACGATGACCTGGCACCCAAGACTCTGGACTACTTCCGGCATGTGACCGGCCTTAAGGAGAGGCCTGTAGGCCCCTTGCCGGTCTATTTTGTCTATGAGAATACTCTGCTCTTCAAGCCGGAGATTGAAGCTGTCAACTTAAAGGAACTGCTGCCTGAAAACAAGCCTGCCGGACCCGTGCCGGCGGGTTCTATTGCCGTTTCCAACCAGGTTTCCAAGAAGATCGGCCTGGTGGGAATAAAGCTCATGGATGACAAGCGCTATGGTCCCTCGGGCGAGAAATTCGAGGCGACGAACATCATCGGCCGGGTGCTGGAGCCGGAGAAGCTGAAAGATGTGTCGGAAGGGGAGACGATTTACATTAAGGAGGTGCGATGATGCTGGTCACCAAATATGTGATAACATCCTCGGAGTCGAATATACTTCCCTCAGATATCGCCATGAAAATTTACGGTTCGAAATATGAGGTCAACGTCAAAGAGACCTGTTTTGGAGTCGTCATAAATGGCGAAGAAGAAGTGATAAATGCGCTCATAAAAGAAATCCGGGCTCTTGACCCTGCCGGCATATTCATCAAGGACCGGGGCTTTCCACCGGGTGATCCCAGGCGCTGCCGCGGTCGCAGAGGCGGAGGAGCAAGGCCCGGCTTTTATATGATCGAGTCCGAATCGAAGATGCTGCCCATGATCTCCAGGGCACTGGCCTGGGAGGGCGATATCCCGGCCATTCCTGAAAAGAAGAAACCTCTTCCCATCAAGAGGTTGGAAGAGATAGTAAAAGAGGGTTTATCCTGAGGTAAATCAATGGCAAAAGTTATCGTTTATCCTCCCACCAGCATGATACTCTCCGACCTTGTGGAGAGGATGGGCCACAAAGCGCTTGTGGTTCCAGAAGCGGTGCGCCGGCTCGTTACAGCAAATGATATTGACTCTCCGCCTTTGAATGTAACTCCAGAAGAGCCGAAGAAGGGTCTGCGTTATGCAGCTGTGGATGTCCCTTCAGGTGTGCGGGGCCGCATGGCTCTGATTGGACCTATCATAGAAGAGGCAGAGGCGGCAATCATTGCAGAAGATCCTGGATGGCTCACAGGCTGTGCGGGCTGCTCACGAACCAATGAGCTGGTGAGGCTGCTCATCAGGACCAAAGGAGTTCCCGTGCTGGACCTATCCTATCCCACAAACGATGTTGAGGCCAAGGTCTTTGTGCAGAAGATCAAGGCCTTTTTGGAGGGCTTGAAGTGATTCGCATTGCTCAGCTCTCCTGCGGCTCGGAGTACAGCGGCATTCAAAAAGAGATCGAACGCGCTGCAGAAACGGTAGGTGCAAAGATCGTCTATCCGGAGGTATCAATTGATGATATCCTCAATGTGGAGAGCACTTTTGGGGTTTCCGTATCCTCAGGCGACCTCAACTTAGCCATAGCTCGCGCGGTTCGGATTGTGCAAAATCCCGATCTGGCCGATGCCGTAATTGTCATGACCTGCTTTCGCTGCGCCGAGGCGGCCATCATCCGCTCAGAGATCAGAAAATACATTCATGAGCACTCCAAGATTCCCGTCTTGAGTTACTCCTTCACTGAGAGGACCAAGGCAGAGACCCTGCTCACCAGGATGGAAGCGCTGGTTACCACCGTCAAGTACCGGGGCCTCTTGGCCCGTGAGAAGCAGAAGGGCCTTACTGCCGGAATCGACTCCGGATCCACCACTACCAAGTCGGTGGTGATGAGAGACAATCAGGTGATAGGCACAGGCTGGGTTCCCACTACCGAGGTCTTGAAGAGCGCTGAGGATGCTCTGCAGGCCGCCCTGAAGATGGCCGGCGTGCAAAAGGAGGAGGTTTCCGCCGTGGGCGTAACGGGATATGGCCGTTTTTTGGTAGGAAAGCATATCAATGCCAGGCTGATCCAGGAGGAGATCACCGTCAACTCCAAGGGTGCCGTCTTTTTAGCTGATGCCCAGAAGGGGCCGGCAACAGTTATCGATATCGGCGGCATGGACAACAAAGCCATATCGGTGCAGGACGGCATTCCGGGCGGCTTTACCATGGGTGGAATATGCGCGGGAGCCTCGGGAAGGTTTTTGGAGCTTACAGCCCGCAGGCTGGGCGTAGATATTACAGATCTGGGAAAGCTGGCGCTTAAGGGCGACTTTAGGAATGTAGCCATGAACAGCTACTGCATAGTCTTCGGCACGCAAAGCCTGGTCAACAGCCTATCCATGGGCTGTAAACCGGAAGACGTAGCCATGGCGGCTTGCCATTCTGTGGCGGAGCAGGTCTATGAGCAGCAACTGCAAGAGGTGGAGGTTAAGGAGCCGGTGATCATGGTGGGCGGAACCTCTCTCATAGAAGGGCTGCCCAAAGCCATGGAAGAGCTTCTCCAGGTAAAGGTAACGGTTCCCAGGTACGCTCAGTACATCGGGGCGGTGGGAAGCGCGCTGCTCGTTTCGGGGCTGCTGGAGGACTGAGATGGACCCCATGGAGGTCTTCAAGATTGAGGTCACAGGCCAGGAGGAGTTCGGGGCTAAAAAGTACCGAGAGCTCATCATGGACATTTTGCAGGACCTCGGCCTCATCCGGTCCATCGGCCGGCTGTATGTTTACGTGGACATATTTAAGCCGTTCTTTGCTGTTTATGGGCTTCTTCGCTCAGGAATTCCGCCTCTCACAGTCAAGGATGTGGGCGATGTGCTGCGGGTGGCCGGCGGCTATCAGATCAAGATCAATGATGAGGAGCATATGGCTGATCTCCTCCGGGTGCTATGGGAGCGCTATGGAAGGGAGAGGGTCGAGCAACCGGCAAGGGACATTGTGATCATAGCTTCGGATACATCGCCCTCCGGGCTAATGGTTGCGGACCTGGAGGCGGAGTTCCTGCAGGATCTGACCGATGCACTGGTGAGAGTGGCACCGGAAGGCTTTCGCAACCGGCGCAATATAATGACCAAAGACAGCTTCTTCTTCATCGCCGCCGAGGAGAGCTTGACACCGGTTATGGTATCTGAGATCAAAGGAAAGATCCGGGAGATGGAGAATGCTTGAGCCTGTGATGTTCACGGGAGGATTGTACAAGCACGACCTGGTCGTGGAGCTGGTAGAGGACCTGGGCGGCTACATCCTGCAACGGAATTTGACGCAGACCGAGATCATCCTTTTGATATTGGTTCCATCGGAAGATATGGCTCTGTTGCAGGCACTCGCCAAGGAGCTGAGAGGAGAGCTGGTGCGAGCGCCGCTGGCCGGAACTGAGGTAGCGGTGGTAACGCCGACACTGGCCATTCACCATCTGCCGCATACCGCCTGCGACATCGCCGAGTACCTGCGCAGGCATGGCTCCAAGACCAACATGCTGGGACTGGCCAGAGGTGTCGGTCGCGAGATCGCGCAGATCAATGAGTACGAGACCGCTCTGATAAACGAGCATGATGCCGCCGTATTCATCTTCGGCAACTTCCAGGAGTGCATCAAGAAGAAGGAGAGCTTATACAGGAACATCAGCGTGCCCGTGGTGGTTACGGGCGGGCCGCAGATCGAGGCTAAAGACCTTCCCTATGCCTTTGAGTATGTGCCGGCCATAGGAAGGGTGGCTCACCGGGCCCGCAAGGCTACCGAAATTGGAACCTTAGACAGAATCGTTGATTCCGTAGGCAGAGCTCTGGACAAGACGAGAGCCTCCATTGCCAAGGATCCGCTCACCACCTCGCCGCCTAGAGTCATGGACGCTGTGCGCGAGCAGGTGCCTGATGTGCAGTTCTCCTATTCGCCGCTTCCTATCGCCCTCAATCTGACCGGGGTGCGAGTGAAGCTGCCCTACAATGCTTACAAGGATGCAGTAAAAGCTGTAACCTTCGACGAGGGAGTAAAGCTAGGCGAGATTGCCACCATCAAGCCGTCGCGGATGAAAGACTATATACTTGTGAGGATACTGTCCGCTTCTGAGACCGGGTTCGTATTCTAAGGCTTATGGATGCGCAAAGCCTGAGCAGTGGAGAGCACTTACGGCGAGATCCCCTATGTTTTTCAGTTCATGCAGGACAATCCTGAGATTCTCATCACCAAGATACTGCACAACAACGCCATCCAAAGAAGCTCTACTCTGGATGCCAAGACCATCGAACTGATCTCGGTGGCCGTGTCGGCGGCCATGAGATGCAGCCACTGCCTGAAGCTGCATATTCGCATCGCCTCCAATCTGGGCATTCCGGATGACCAGATTGCAGCCGCCGTATTTCTGGCAGGAAATCTGGCCTCATCCAGTGTGCTGGCCACGGCCACCCGCCATCTGGACGAGGAGCGGGAGGTCTGCCGGGTCTGCGAGATCGGAAGCGGGGTATGCGAGATACATGGCGAGAAGACGGATTGAGCCTATTGGTCAATAGAAAGGACAAAACATGTCTTCCGACGATAAAAATGAGGCAAGAGGATGGGAGAGCGCCGAAGATCATCGCTTCGCTCTGGAGGTCCTGCAGCTTGGCCTGCGGCGAAAGATGCTCCGATTCATTGCCGGCGGCATGAGGAGCAATGAGCAGATCGCAAAGGAGCTGGATCTTGGCGTGACCCTGGCAGAGTATCACTTGCAGATGCTGGAAAAGGCACTGGTGATCGAGCGAGCGGAAGGCGGCTGGAGAGCCACGCCTACCGGCCTGCTCTATCTGAAGAACGTGGAAACAAAACACTGAATATGATTCTTCGCATCATCGCTGTTGGGCGACTTCGGGAGAAGTACTGGCAGGATGCAGCAGCTGACTTCGCCCGCCGCCTTCGTCCCTATGCTCGCCTGGAGACGGCAGAGGTGCCCGAGGCGCATATTAAAGAGGCGGCCTCACCTACCGAGGAGAAGAAGGCCATGCAGGAAGAGGCGCTGGCCATTCTTGGGAAGCTGAAGCGGCACAGCGGCCCGGTGATAGCGCTGGACAGAAGGGGATTAGCCCTCGACTCGCCCGGTCTGGCAGCAGGGCTGCACAAGATGATCCTGGAAGGAAAGACGGAGACGGCCTTTGTGATCGGCGGCCCCCTGGGACTGGCGCCGGAGGTTACAGAGAGGGCGGACCTTGTTCTCTCCTTTTCCAAGATGACCTTTCCCCATCAGATGATGAGAATAATTCTTCTGGAGCAGATATATCGAAGCTTTCGGATAATGCATCATGAGCCTTATCATAAATAATAAAAGAATTGCTGCTCAGGAGCCGGATCTGCTAGCAGTGGCGTTGCCGTTTTCCGCCAGCTTCTCCATCTCATAGAGCTCGTAGCTTCCTTCCAGCTCGCTCTTTACGAGAGCCATATCCAGCCTGTAATCCTTCTTCTGCGGGATCAGTTTTACATCCAGGCTTATGCCCTCCTCGGATATGGAGCCTGTGGCAGTGGCAGGAATATCAGAACCTCCTTCGAGAAGCGTGCCGTAACCTTGCAGCCGGTCACCGGTCTGGATCAATATCAAATCAATTGTATTCTGCTCTGCAGGGCTCTTTTCCAGACTGACCTTCCATTTTCCAGCCAGGTCAATGGTGGGGGCCTTTTTCTCGGCGACAACCGTGCTGTTGGCTGCCCCGTTTTCGCTCTTCTCTTGCGTCTCGTTCTTAGCTTCCTTCGGCGTGCCGTCAGGATTTACAGTGGCACTGCTCCCGGTGGAGGAGGCCACGGCATCCTCGAAGATCGGGTCTTTTAAAAAATCGGTATTATCTCGAATTACCCATTTTCCGCAGCCTGCAAAGGCCGGGTAGGCGAGCATGGCTAAGATCAATACCATGCATATAATTAACTGGCTCTTCAATTGTGGGCCTCCTTTTGTAAGATTGACAACATTTCCATTTTAAGACGCAAATCTGCTGGCGGTAGCATTCCCTTTGCCTATCAGATCATCGCCTGAATACATTTCATAGCTTCCGGAGATGACTCTGTCCACCTTGACCAGATTGATCTCGATGCGTTTGTCTATCTTGTTCCCGTATTCGCTAACAATAGTCCACGCATCAAGACTCATGGCATTCTTGGAAACAGAACCCTTGGCGCCAATCTGAAGCTTCGTGTTCTGCTCATTGAGAGTTCCCATGCCCATGACGTTCTCTCCTGTCTGAATTAGTGTGAGAGGGTTTAAGGTAGCGCCCCCATTCTCCAGCTTTACCGTCCATTTGCCCTCCACTTCCATGATCTCCGGCTCCTGGGGCTCAACCTGTATCGGCTCGACTGCGACTGTTTCTACAACCGCCTGTGTGGTTGTCTGGGTCAGGGCTTTGGGTTTTGTATCGGGCATCTGCATATTGGGCCCGCTGACTGTCGGATTTATGCGCGACATCTCGTCGGGCGCAACTCTCGGCCTGTCCGAAATTGGCTCAGACGTTCTTGATTCAGGATGATCATCAACTGCGGAGGATGTTGTATCGGAGACGGAGGTTGATGATGTATCAGCGGCAATAGTATAGCTTTGCGCTTTGCTGTCTTCGGATGCAACCGATCCGGCACGCATTACCCGGACAGCAATCTGGTTTTCTCCTGTATCTGCGTCTGTAGTATTCCAGGTCCAGGAGCTTTCGGCTATCCAGCCCGTCTTATCAGTTAGCTGCCCGCCCGTCGATGGACCTGTGAGCAGAAAATCGTAGAGCATCTTTTCATTATTGGGATTAGACGCCTCTGCCTTCCAGACTATGACTGCTCCCGGTCTTTGGGGGCCGGCCTTGTCCGGATTTATGCTCTGGATCGTGGCATTCTTGTTCGCCTTGGCGACGGACCCCAGAGTTACAGCGGCCTTTGCAGGAGCGGATTGTGCAGGCGACGATACATCAGATCCAACCAGATTTTGGTTCTTGCTTACATAAAAGTCAGTATCCCCAGATGTGTCGCCCAGAGGGTTTGTGCCGCATCCTGCCCCAAGAGCCGAAGAGCTGAGCAGAAAAGGCATAGCTACCAGGCAAAGAAGCACAGCTATGGAAAGAGACAATATTTTGCACTTCATCTATCCTAAACCTCCACCATTCTCAAAGCAGCAACGGATTGCAACGGTTTAAAGCTTCCCCTTGGAACGTCATTCAACGAAAGATCTCCCGGCATGATTGAATGCATCCAGACATGTCCCTCGTTAGCTTTATCAATCATTAATGATCTTAAAGCCAGAACGGCCTGGTGGCCGAGGGTGATTGAGCATGAATGCGTGGGATCGCTTTATTTGGTAAAATTCGATTTCTAGACACTACCTTACGTGACGGTGAACAGACACCAGGTGTCTCACTCGGCATGGATGAGAAGCTCGCCATCGCCCAGGGGCTTGATTCTCTGGGAGTGGATGTGATTGAAGCCGGCTCGGCTATGACCTCCGAGGGAGAACGCCTATCGATAAAAGCAGTTGCCGATTTTGGCCTAAAAGCGGAGATATGCAGCTACGTTCGGGCTTTAACCGCAGATATTGATACGGCATTAGCTTGCGATGTAGATTCCGTGCATCTCGTGGTACCGGTATCGGATCTTCACATCGAGTGCAAGCTCAAATCCGACCGAAAATCGGTGATAAATAAGGCCGTGCAAGTGACAGAGTATGCTAAAGATCACGGCCTCCTCGTGGAGCTCTCCGGAGAGGATGCCAGCCGTGCCGATCAGGATTATCTGGTCAGCCTTTACACGGCAGGAATTGAGGCCGGGGCCGATCGGCTGGCTTTTTGCGATACAGTGGGAGTGCTGGTTCCTGAGGTGACGGGGGAGATATTTTCCCGGCTGTCTCAATTGAGCGTGCCGATCAGCATACACTGCCACAACGACTTCGGAATGGCTACCGCCAACACAGTGGCGGCTCTTCGCGCCGGAGCGGCCCAGGCGCACGTGACAGTGAACGGCATAGGCGAGCGAGCCGGCAATGCCAGCCTGGAAGAAGTGGTCATGACCCTGGAATCCCTTTATAAGATCAACACAGGGATCAAATGCCAGGATATATACCAGCTCTCTCGACTGGTCTCGCGCATGACCGGCCTTCCTATGGCCCCCAACAAGGCCATTGTAGGCGAGAATGCCTTTACTCATGAGGCAGGCATTCATGTGCACGGGCTCTTGGCTGATACCAGGACATATGAGCCGATACATCCGGAGACAGTGGGCAGGAAGAGGCGCATAGTGCTGGGCAAGCATGCCGGCCGGGCCTCAGTCGAGCTGGCCTTGCGCGAGTTCGGACTCCTGGCCTCCGAGCCGCAGTTAGCCCAGATCGTTGCCAGGGTAAAGGAGCTGGGCGACAAAGGCAAGCGCGTCTCGGATGCTGATTTGCAGACCATAGCCGACACCGTGCTCTCCATCCAGAATGAGCCGAAGGTGAAGCTGCTGGAGGTGACTGTAGTGGCCGGCAATACGGTG
>JAPKYA010000116.1 GCA_026394565.1 Methanothrix sp. | reverse complement strand
TATTAACACAGTTCATATCGAGATAGAATTCACCTCTTTTCACCAGAATCTCATTATATTTGGGCCAATCTCTATTGTCTTCATATGTCATGATATGGTATTTATTTTTCTAACGATAAATAGATTATGCAACACAGCACTGAAAAATAGTCTATAATCTGGACAAATTCCATAGGAACCGCCCTGTAACCTCTCCTGCACTGACGTAACTGTTCCCTCCCATTCCTTCTGCCAAGCTATCTGCTCAAGACCAACCTAGACAGAATACCAAATATGTCAATTAATGGCTATAAATTGATTGTGGTCAGCGAGATTGCTAACAAATCACAACTTTAAAAAATAAAAACAACCAATATAAGAAGAGAGGGAAAACTTCGTGATGCAAAATTTAGTCAGAAACAATTGAATACTGCCAAGATACGTGATGCATCACTCACAAAATCACCATGAACTGAGATCTTTTTTTAAAAAAAAATTTAGAACTGACTTACTCCAGCACCACATGCAGCGGGAACTGATGAGAGCCGAGCTTGCCTTCGTAGTTCGCGGCGGAGATCTTCAAGACACCGGGCACGCGACAGGCGACATTGATGCCCGCCTTCATGGCCGCGGAAATGGCCTCTTTGCTGACGCCGTTTATTACTATCTCAAAGACCGCTGAGACATCCTCGGCTAAAGTGCAGACCCCGTCCTCGCGTAGCGACGTGCAGAAGGCTGTGTTGGTGGAGGCCTTCAGGAACTTGTACCTGGAGCCCACCTTGGAGCCGCTGGCCACCACGCCTCCAGGGAAGGGAGTAATCGTGCCCTTGATTTTGCCGATGGAGTTTACTGCCGCCTCGGCCGCCAGCAAGCCTGCAGCCTGGTTTTGGCCGAGAATCAGGAAATTTCCGCCCGCAATTCCGTCAACTGCTCCAAAATTCTGCTCGATGATGAAGTCTCCGGACATGAGCGGGATCTTCCAGACATTCCTGCCGTACATCACCATCTGTTTCTGATAACCGTCGCCATACCAGCTCTCCTTCTTGCCGGTATCAAACTGCTTCTCTGCATCAGGCATGCCGCTGAAGGCCGCTGCTGTAGGCGCCGTCATAACACACTGGCCCAGGCGGTAGAGCAGGGAATTTTCCAGGTTCTTGTAGCCCATATTGCAGATCAGGATATTGACCCCAGGCCTGCCGTCAGGCGTCTCGTCTCCTCCTACAATGCATTCGATGCCTGCCTCTGCCGAGCATCCTATCACTGACGTGCCGAATCCCGTAGCCTCACGCGCCGCTTCCAGAGCCCAGTGCTCCGTTATCGCGGTAATTTGCACCCTTGCCATCTTTATGGGAAAGCCTTCGGCAAAGGTGTCTTCTATCTGAACACCATTGATCTCCATAATATCCCTCTACTAAATTCCACTACAGCGGATTGTAAACCGCCAGATCAAAACCGCTGCCCTGCCCTTCCGGCAAGGCAAGGGCCGCAGCCGCGCATACCGGCCTCTCTAAGGGCAGATCAAACGCCTGTCTGGCAATCTCGCCGGCACAATCTCCGCCTAAGGCGGCGGCCTCAAAGTCGGTCTTCTCATAAGTTGCCACCAGAAAGGCCTGGGCCCCCTCCAGCCTGAACTCCCGAACCCGAAGCTCATCCCTCTTGGCAATGCCCAGCCAGCATCGATCTCCACGCACCGCGCCTGCTATGCGCGGGGTGTCCAGCTCATCCCTCTCATAGCCATAAGCCGCCAGACTCAGGGCCATGGCATCCATTGGCCGCTGACCATCCTGGATTCTCTCCAGGATCATGTCTGTATGAGTGCCGTTGCTTACCACAGCAACGTTGCCGGCGACATTGCCGGCGACGCGGATGCAGTTGTAGGCGATGTAGGGATTCCTGCCCAGGTCGGCGCTGTCCAGGGGCGAGACCATGATGCTCTGGCCGCGCACCTCGGCCCTCCTGTTGGGAAAAGAGCGGGAGGAGACTCTGTAGGCGACAAAGCTCCTTCCCCGGCATTGGCCTACTACGACTATTCGGCC
>JAPKYA010000070.1 GCA_026394565.1 Methanothrix sp. | reverse complement strand
ATCTGTGCCCGGAGCGCAATTTGAATCGGTCGGATTGCAGACTTGGGTACCTTTCTTGTTTTTGCCTTTGTATGCCTCAGCCAGAAAACCATCCATTAATCCTCCATCGATGTCCGCCTGGGCGTTAACCCATCCATGAGGTCCACCGCGGTTTATATCGTTGGTATCGTGATAGGGGGCCACACAAGGCCCTCCCTTGGGGTTTGTAAGGCAAATCCCATTGGGCAGGCCGTCTGCACCAGGATAGGTGCCGAAGTAGTTGTCAAAAGCCCGGTTCTCCTGCATGATGAAGACGAAATGATCGATCTTCTCTAAGCCGGGCGGGATAGAGGAATCAGATGTTGCGTTTAATGCTACGGCAGTGCCAATATAGATTGTTACTACCAAGAACAATGCCGTAAGAATAGCATGAACATCAAATTTCATTTCGTTCCCCAGCATAAATTGTAAACGGTTCCTATAGGTTCTGCGTATGTCCTCATTGTTGATCTCTCCTTTGATCAGAATAGTAGACTAGTGATCATTAATATCTTTTTTGGTGTATATGCTGATTATTAGATAATTGGTTCTTGTTTTCCAATGCACTCAATGTCAGAATACTTGTAGCGGCCTTTGTAGACAGCTTGAGGTCGCAAGTTGCACGTATTTAAATACACAACGTTTCTGGCCGCTATAAAAGGGCAGCTTATTTTTATAAATACTCTTCTGACCTCGTAACCCCCCCGATGTTGCGCGGCGGATTCTACAGCACTTTTCTGATTTCGCTGATGCCGGTAATTTGATAACGGTCAATATGGAACAGTCAGATAGCAAAAGTGATTTAGGTCTTGTCTTGAGAGGGATGAAAAAAGATGTGATCTTTGCAGGTTATACGTACTTAGAGAATTAAAATAGCCTGTGTATCGCGGTTTAACCCTGACGCAGGGACAAGATGCCGCAAGATCCCGCAGGGCGCTTTCGTTGCACTGCCAGGCCTTGGCCTCTGTGTCGGGCATATTCGCCCGGTCCTCTGCCCTGCGAATGCCCGGGCGCTCGCGCCGCCTCCAGGCAACGCTCGCTTTGATGGAGGAATCAGCTCATGGCGCCGGCGGCTTCTTGCCAGGCCACGATCTTCTTGGCACTGATGCCTGTCATCTTCGCCAGGCTGCCGGCCTTGGCCTGGGCCAAATCCGCAGCCGTTTTAATTCCTGCCAGGGCCAGCTTCTCCAGGGTCTTGGGGCCTATTCCCGGCACATTCACCAGGCCGTCGCCTTTTGCCAATATTGCCTTTTTCTTTGTTGTTGCCGCTCTCTTGGCCTTCGGTTTCCCTTCCGCGGTTGTCTTGGCGGGATCTGTCTTTTCCTGAGATTTCTTAGCCTGCCACTCCAGGAAGTTGCAGTGCGGGCATCCCAGATCCCAGGGCCTCTTGCCCTTGTTGATGATGCGAATGTGGAACATGCCATGCATCTCACACTGCTTGTCGGTCACGAGCACTGTACCAAACCTGGGAAGAGGCAGAGTAAATCTGCATTCCGGATAGCCGGAGCAGCCGATGAAACGAGTTCCCCGGTGGCCGCGCCGAATTATAAGATCGGATTTGCACTTCTCACAGGTGCCCACGATCTTGTCGGTGCGCAGGCCATCCTTGAGCGACTGGCCGATGCCGTCCTGGTTTGAGGTCAGCTCATCGAAGACCGATGTGAGCATGACCCGCGACTTCTCGATGACCTCATCCTCCTTGATATTTCGCTCTGAGATGAGAGTCATATCCTTCTCTAAAGTCTGGGTCATCTCCGGCTTGGTAATGGTGGGCGCATATTTCTGCAATGTATCCACCACAGCATAAGCGGTATTGGTGGGGCGCATGGGATTGCCCTGCACGTAAGCTCGCGCATAGAGTTTGCTGATGATATCGTGCCTTGTGGACTTAGTTCCCAGCCCCAGATCATCCATGAGCTTGATGAGCTTGCCCTGGCCATAGCGAGCCGGAGGCTGCGTCTCTTTGGCGTCGACGCTGTGTCCCAACACCCGCAGCCGCTCGCCTTCCTTGACTTCCGGCAAGATATGCTCCTCAGCCTGGCTGTAGGGATAATAGTATCTCCAGCCCGCCTCCACCAGGCGCGCTCCATTGGCCCGGAAGGGCTCAGGTCCAATGTCCACCTTGAGGCTGGTGGCGTCCCAGACGCACGCTTCGGCCAGGGTGGCAAAGAAGCGGCGCACTACCAGCTCATAGATGCGCCATTGATCGTCCTTCAGCTCGCTCTTCTCCACGGGCACGGTAGGATAGATAGGCGGATGGTCGGTTGTGGACCTCTTGCCGCGCGTTGCTATCATCTTTCCCTTGAGCAGCCTTTCTGCTTCGCCGGAAAAAGCGCCTTTCAGGAAGAGCCGGGTTAAAGCTACCAGGTCGATAGAAGGCGGATAAACGGTGTTATCCGTTCTGGGGTAGGAGATGAAGCCGTTGGTGTAGAGCCATTCCGCGATTCGCATGGCATTGGCTGCGGAAAAGCCTATTCCGCTGGCGGCGGAGATGAAGCCGGTGGTGTCAAAGGGAGTCGGCGGCTTGTCAATGCGCGGTTTTGTCTCGATGGACTTGATGATGGCAACAGGGCCAAGCCGGGCTATTATTTCGTCAACCTCGGCCTTTTCCCAGATGCGCCCCTTGGCATGCTGCACGCGAAGCTCTTTCTCCAGATCCGCATAGATCTCCCAGTAAGCCTTGGGCACGAATGACTGGATCTCTCTCTCTCTATCGACAATGAGGGCCAGGGTGGGAGATTGGACCCGTCCTACTGAAAGAAACTCCTTGCCAAGCCGACCGGAAGTGAGGGAAATATATCTGGTTAAAGCCGCGCCCCAGACCAAATCTATGATCTGCCTGGCCTCGCCTGAGGCCGCCAGCTCAAAGTCTATCTTTCCCGAGTCCTTAAAGGCCTTTAAGATCTCCTCTTTGACAATGGCGCTGTACCTGACGCGATCGGCACGCAGGCTGGGATTTGCCTCCTGGACGATCTTTAATGCCTCAACTCCGATCAGCTCGCCCTCGCGATCGTAATCCGTGGCAATGGTGATGCGATCGGCTTTTTTCCCGAGGGTCCGCAGCGCCGCGATGATCTTCTCCTGGATGGGACGAACGACGATCTCGGCTCTGATCAGATCTTTGCAGTCCACCTTCTGCCAGTTGTTGTATTCCGGGGGATAGTCTACACCCACGATGTGGCCGGAAAGGCCCATGACCACCTTGTCGCCAAAGCTATAGGTATCTACGCCTGCCACTCGCTCCGAGCCGGGCTTGCTGCCTGCCAGGATCTCTGCAATCCTCTTGGCAGCATCGTGCTTCTCTGCTATTATGAGATGCATTCCAGAGAGCCAAATATGGCAGTTGATTTAAGTTTTTCTCTTTGCTTGCAGAACGATAACCCAGGATATTCAACATGATTATTTGATAAATTTTAATTGTTTACAATGCAGGTCTAGGGAATAAATCGCTCTTTGCAGACCGTTATGCTCTCTGTAACGATTCAATTTCTGCACCTATGCAAATATATACAGTGCGCATTTTTTATTCTAGTTTATCACTATTAATTAATTAAGCGAAATAATATTTCTTTCTTTTAAAGATAGCTGCTAATTATCGCGATGGCTGGAATTGAGCTGGTTTTGTTCGTGAAGCAATGAGATTGCAATGCGTGGAATTGCGCATTTATAATCATATTATCTAATATAATTAATATCAAAAAAATGTTTCTATTTTATAGCTAAATGGCTTACAGATCCTTATAAATTTGATAGTTATTGATGCATCACGCAAAAAGTTTAAGTAGCTATTGAGCATTGGAGAACGCGGCGGGAGATTGTAACGAATTGTGATGGTGCCGGATATGATACCTTTTAGCTTAGGCACTCATATCATCGCTTCGGCATCGCCGTCGTTGCAGTTTTCGCTGCTAAAAAGGTAAAGGAGGATAAAGAACGTGTCTGACAAGATAGACCTATATAGCGACCGCGGAGTTCTTTTGAAGAGCGACGTCGACCTGAGTGCCGTCAGCCCTCTCAAGAACGCGGCCATGCAGAGACTCATTTCTCTCACAAAGCGAACCGTAGCCGTCAACCTGGCCGGCATCGAAGGCGCTCTTAAGACCGGAAAGGTCGCAGGAGGCCGCAGGCAGATCAAGGGACGCGAGCTTAACTA
>JAPKYA010000054.1 GCA_026394565.1 Methanothrix sp. | reverse complement strand
GGCAAATGGGATAGTGAATTCAAGAGACACCTTGAAAAACATGGCATAAAACCAATCCTGGCGAGGGTTAAGCATCCTCAGACAAATGGAAAGCTAGAACGATGGTTTGGCGAGTATAAGAGGCATCGATTAGCCTTTTCTTCATTTGAGGAGTTTAAGGAGTGGTACAACAGTAGACCGCATGGTAGTCTGGAGTTTGAGCATCTCGAAACCCCAGAACGGGCATTCAGAAGAAAGATGCGCCTGGAGATGTATTTTGCTATTGGCCACAGGTTGTTTGGACTATGAGAGGAAATATGAATTATTCACACGAAATGGATTCTGAGCAGGTGCGAAATACTTTCAGGACTCTACAGTTTAAAGTATATCGAAAAAAGGAAATGGATCACATGTTACACACACTTTCCGAGATGGAGTTAGATCGTATATTCTAGCTCCTTGGCTTTGGCGTAGGCGTAGGATGCATTGGCTTCTGTAGTGCGATCGAGCGATTTGAGTGCAGTGTCTTTGTTGTTCCAGGCCAAGACATAGTTGGGATCTAACCTGATAGCTTCGTCAAAGCATTTGATGGCCTCGTCGTACTTGTCTTGGGAATAAAGAACACTGCCTTTGTTGTTCCAAGCAACAACAAACTTAGGATCTAGCCTAATGGCCTCGTCATAAGCCTTGATGGCCTCATCGTACTTGCCCTTTTTACCGAGAGCTGTGCCTTTGTTTGACCAGGCTACAGCATAATTGGGATCTAGCCTGATAGCCTCGTCCAATGCCTTGATCGCATCATCGTTCTTGCCAAGGTCAACGAGAGCACCGCCTTTGTTGCTCCAAGCTTCGGCACGTTTGGGATCTAGCTTAATGGCCTCTTCAGAAGCCTGTAGGGCTTCGTCGTATTTGCCAATACTGCCTAAAGCATAGCCTTTGCCATCCCATGCCTTGGCATCTTTGGGATCTAGCCTGATAACCTCGTCATAAGCCTTGATGGCCTCATCGTACTTTTCTTGGGAATAAAGAGCATTGCCTTTATTGTACCAAGGCCATGTGAACGTGGAATTTATCTCGATGGCGTTGTCATAAGCCTGGATTGATTCGTTGTACTTGCCCTGGTTATAGAGAGCAATGCCTTTGTTAAGCCAAGCATCTGCATATTTTGAATTCAGCTCGATGGCTTTATCGTAACATTGAATGGAATCGTTGAATTTGCCCAAGCCGAGAAGAGCATTGCCTTTATTGTTCCATGCGTCGATATACTTTGCATCTAGCTCGATGGCCTTTTCGCAGGCTTCAAGAGATTCATTATACTTGCCTAGGTTCTTGAGAGCTAATCCCTTGTTGTTCCATGCCCATTTATATTTTGGATCCAGCTCGATGGCTTTATCGTAACATTGAATGGAATCGTTGAATTTGCCCAGGCCGAGAAGAGCATTGCCTTTATTGTTCCATGCATCGACATATTTTGCATCTAGCTCGATGGCCTTTTCGCAGGCTTCAAGAGATTCATTATACTTGCCTAGGTTCTTGAGGGCTAATCCCTTATTGTTCCATGCCTTAATATAAGATTGATTTAGCTTTATTGCCTCATCGAAGGCATCTATCGATTGATTATACTCATGCAGAGCCTTGATTGCTAAACCCATACCTTCCCAGTAATCTGGATCTTTTGGATCTAGATCAATTGCTCTTGCATAAGCCAGGATGGATTCGTTATATCTAGCCAGTTTATAGAGCGTGTCTCCTTTGTCAGACCAAGGCCATGCCCAATTGGGATCCTGCTCGATAGCTCTGTCATAAGCTTCTATAGAATCATTGTATCTTTCCAAGCTGCGCAAGGTCTTTCCTTTGCGCTGCCATGCCTCAGCATATGATTGGTTGAGTTCTATGGCCTTATTGTAAGCCTCGATGGATTCATTGTATCTGCTCTCATTAAAAAAAGCCTCTCCTTTAAGAAACCAGGCTACAGGATCGGACCCATTTATAATTGTTAAATTCTCTGCCGTGATGTCAGCTCCCGATGAGCTATCAATTTCAGCCATTGTGATGATCAAAAGAATTGAACAACAAATAGGCAATAGTCTCTTCATGATGACCCTCGTTGCGACATCCTTTCTGTCGATTTTCGATTTGGCCTTATAGGGATCTATGATATTCCCTGTTTACTTATTTAACAATTGTTGAAGAGTTATTAAGTGCATTTCATGCATCGTTTAAACCCACTTTGCCAAATCTCCTGTTAGACGTCGAGCCCCCAGTCGAACCGAAGATTCTTAGGTAACCAGGAAATTGGATTCTCATCCCCCGCAGGTAATCGCATATTCAGAACACGGGGGAGCTTGAACCTTGGTAAGGCATGAAAATGTTTCTGACCCATATTATGTGATTAGAATGCCCTGAAACGGGAAGAGGTGAATGTGTTATGCTTTTCATTGCACTGGCTAAGTTCAAGAAGAAGCTGAGCAAGGAAGTCATTGCCGATAACCTGTTGGATATAGAGGCCGACACAAAAGGACAGGTTCGATACCTGGGCATCTACTGGACGCTGGGAAGGTACGATACCGTCGTGCTATTTGAAGCCCCCAATGAAAAAGTAGCGATGAATATGGCCTTGCATTCTACAATAGGTTGGAATTTGTTTCTGCCGTAGGTCATCGTGTCATTACATGCATCATATTTTGGCAGAAATCAATAAGGGTGTGGCAAGAATTGTCCTTCTCTCGTTGGGACTTCGCGGCTTCGCGCCTTCGCGTGATGGCCCGAATCTCGCGCGAGCCGCGAAGGGCGCGAAGAAGCAACCATGATCGCACGCTATTTAGGCGACGACCAAGACTGTCAACCAAATATTGCATCACGACCGATTTTATGGGCAATGAATCAAAATGGTGCGATACCAGCGACTGCGCAGCCCACCAGGAATCCAAAAATCACTCCGAAATTGAGGAAGGGCAGTCCTGCCTGGGGCCTATCCCGCGAGGTGGTCATCAAGAGCAGGAAGCCAAGATAGGTGCCCAGCATGGCTCCTATTGCCGGAAGATTTACGCCGAAAAAGCCGTCGGCAGGAAGCGAGGTGTAAGCCGATATGACCAGAATGGTGGGTATGATGGCGTCTCCCAGGCCCAGGAAAAAAGCGCCCCTCTTGCCGCTCGTCTGGTTGCTGCCGGCCAGATCCGCCTGATTTCCGCCGGCCTCCCCATCGGCGGGGGTTGAGACGGATGACTGGTCCTTCCGGAAGCTGTAGCTGCGGCTCCTCGGCACCACAAAGAGCAGAGGAGCTTTTATCTTTATCACGCCCTCCGCCAATGAGACCATATGGCGGGTCTTGTAGACGGAGAGGGCATCGTAGACTGCCAGGATGATCAATAGCAAGAGCGTGGGAAGAATCGTCATGCTCACTCCGAAAAGCGAGCTGATGCCGGCGCACACAGCAATGCCGAAGACATCGATGACATACCACTCCGGATAGTAGCGAAGCAGAAGAAGCACGGCTGCTGTAGGCAGCAGCGCCGGCAGAGGCGGCATGAAGGCCACCATCAGATAATAGATGCTCGTGGCAATAGATAATTGTATGAATCCGCTGACAATCCAACCCTTCTTCTTTTTAATGGCCAGGAGAAGAAGAGCAGTGAAGGCCAGGATGAGAAGCATATAGACAACGGGATTAGAGGTCGATGTGGGATCCGCAAAGACCCTGTTGTCGCTGGCTAAAATGGCCGGGGTGACGGCCAGAGCCAGAAGCTGAACGGCCATCACGAAGAGAAGCATGACCAATACCGGAACCCTTGAACTCTCGGACATCTCTCTCCCGCCGCTCAAGGCCCCTGCCTTTTCTCTTCATTATTTTTTTTCTCTTCCAGAAGCTGCAGGTAGGAGCTTCTAATCGACTCGTGCAGGCCCAGTCGGCTCAATATGGACAAAACCTTCTGCTTCTGTTCCTCATAGTCGCCCTCGCCCTCTGCCTCTACCTCCACAAAGCGACCCAGCCCCTCCACATCGTCCAAAGCCAGAACGACTCCCTCATAGGAATACTTGCTCCTGCGCTTTCTCACCTGGGCAGAGAGCACAAATCCCAGGGCAGAGAGGATCTGCTCCATCTGCTGAGGGTCATCGATTTTAACCGTCCTTTCCAGGCGCGACTTGGTGGTCTGGTCAAGCTTGGGCCCCTTGTAAGTCAGACGCGCTCCCTCTTCTTTGATGCGAATGCGCAGGGCCTCATCGCTGGCCTTGAAGTCACACAGAGGCGAATTGAAATAAAGGTCGTGGTGGTTTTCCACAACCAGCAATGCCGCCCCCAGGGCGGCGATCATTTCTGCGATGTCCTCTGGGGCACGTGCCTTAACCTCGACCTCGATCATCTTCGAACCAGCACTGTGGCCTTCTCCAGGCGCAGGATATCCACTGCCTCGCCTGCAGAAAGAGTCTCCACGACGATCTCTGCACCCTCTGGCGGGACCTCTATGATCTCATCGTCCACTGGGACCGCAATCGTCCCTCCTGCCTTCTGGCCGGCAACCAGGGCCGGATCCATAGCACATAGGGCCTTTATGATCTTGCCGCTCTTATCCTTGAACCTGGGGCCTATTATCTTCATCTGCGGCTTGACTGCCACTGGCTTCATCTCGATCATGGGGCCTCCCTTACGGCTCTCAACTAAGGAGTTGGCCACGCCCACAAGATCCGTCGTCTCCAGTGCCAGATCTGAATATACTACTATCCCCGGCAGAGACGAATTGAGGGCCATGCCTTTCTCCGCTTTGTAGCGCCGCAGCGCTGCGGCAATCTCTTTGATGGCAAGTCCTGCCGGATCGACCGGCGTGCCTGATGGCATTGGCCAGCTCTGCACATGCACGCTCTCTCCCGTAAGGGTGTGGTGAATCTCCTCTGAGATGAAAGGGGTGAAGGGCGCCATGAGTTGGGAGAGCGTCTGCAGAGCCGTGTAAAGCGTATTTTGGGCGGCCCTCTTCTCAGGCCCGTCCGGGCCGTAGAGACGGGCCTTGACCAGTTCGATGTAGTTGTCGGCCAAGACCTCCCAGGCAAAGCCGCGAATGGCCTTCATGGTCTCATCGAACTGGAAAGCGTCCATGGCAATGGTTGTCTTCATGATGAGCGAATCCAGCTCCCCCAGGAGCCAGCGGTCCACCTGACCGGGAACGGCATCAACTTTGGCAATGAGGGGCAGAGAGAAGCGATAGATCGACCAGAGCTTCTGCTGGAAGCGACTGGCCGCGGTTATCTCCTTCCACTGGAACATGATGTCGTTTCCCGGAGAGCCGCCCATGGCCCCCCACTGGCGAAGTGCGTCTGCGCCATTGGTCAGGAAGACCTCCTCCGGGCGTATGAAGTTGTTTAGGGACTTGGACATCTTGTGCCCGTCCTCGCCAAGAGCCATGCCGTTGACGAGAATGGTATCCCATGGCTTGATTCCCTCCAGGGATTTCGTGCGCAGTATGGTGTAAAAAGCCCAGGTGCGGATGATGTCATGCCCCTGCGGTCGCAGCTGCGTCGGCATGCGCAGATCCTTTCTATCCGGCCAGCCCGCCACGGCCAGGGCGGAGATGGAGCTGTCCATCCAGGTGTCCAGGACATCCTGCTCAGGAATGAAATCGTCACTGCCGCACTTGCATTTCTCGGGCGGATGAGTCCGGTTGGGGTCCAAGGGAAGCCACTCCTCCCTGGCAACTTTTGCCTCCTGGCAATGGCGGCAGTACCAGACTGGTATGGGCGTGGCAAAGATCCTCTGCCTGGAGATGCACCAGTCCCATTCCACAGAGTCGGCCCAGTTCTTGAGCCGGACCTGCATGTGGGGCGGTACCCAATCGATCTCCTCTGCCGTCTTCTTGATCTCCTCGGAATTGATTTTAACAAACCACTGCCGCTCCGATAAAATCTCAATAGGGGTCTTGCACCGCCAGCAGAGGCCCACATTCTGCTCCAGAGGCTCCTGCTTGAAGATTATCCCCGCATTTATCATATCCTGAGTGATCTTATTCTTGGCCTCTGTCACCGATAGGCCTGCGTAGGGCCCGGCGATGGCCGTCAGCAATCCTTCGCGATCTATGACCTGGCGCAGGGGCAGGTGGTGCTCCATCCACCATCTCACATCCTGCCGATCTCCGAAGGTGCAGATCATGACGATTCCCGTGCCGAAGCTCGTATCCACCACGCTGTCAGCCAGCACGGGAACATCGTAGTCGAAAATGGGAACCTTAACAGTCTTGCCGACATATTGGCGGTAGCGCTCATCATCGGGATTCACAGCTACGGCCACGCAGGCAGGCAGAAGCTCGGGCCGGGAGGTGGCGATCTGCATCTCGCCGCCCTCCGCGGAAAAGCGCATGTAATTTAGAGTCGTAGTGCGAGAATCGTATTCCACTTCAGCAAAGGCTATGGCCGTGCCGCAGCGGGGACACCAGTTGACAGGATGGTTCGCCCGGTAGATCTGGCCGCTCTCGTACATGCGCACGAAGGAGGTTTGCGTCTTGACATAGTACTCCGGCTTCATGGTCACGTACTCATTGGACCAGTCTGTGGAAAGGCCCAGCCGCCCCATGGACTGATGAAAACGCTCGATGGCCTCAAAGGTCAGCTTCTCGCACAGCCGGCGAAACTCTTCCCTGGGAACCTGGTTCTTGGTGATATGGTTTAGCTGCTCTACCTTTACCTCTGTAGGAAGCCCGTGGCAGTCCCATCCCTGCGGGAACATGACATTGTAGCCCCGCATGCGCTTGTAGCGCGCCACGTAGTCGATGTAACACCAGTTAAGAGCGTTTCCGATATGGAAGTCTCCAGTGGGGTAGGGTGGCGGTGTGTCAATGATGTATTGCGGCTTTTTCGACTCCCAATCGAAGTGATAGATAGAACTGTCCCAACTCTGCACCCATTTCTCTTCCACCTGACTAAAGTTGTACTCCTTGGAGACCTCGCTCATCAGAAAGCTCCCGCCCTTTGGCTGCATGAGCAGTTGAACACAATGTTAATAGGATTATCGGTAGACCAATAGCAAATATGCAACTCCTGATCTATCATGCCGATCAATGCGACCCCAAGAAATGCTCGGGCAGAAAGCTGGCCCGCTTCGATCTGGTTCGCCTAACCCGGCATATAAACCAGCTCCGGCCTTTCCTGGTTCTAAGTCCCTTTTCACAAAAGGCGCTCTCCCCAGAGGACAGCGGGGCAAGGGGCCTGGCTGCCCTGGACTGTAGCTGGGCCCATGCCGAGGAGGTCTTCTCGTGCTTTAAGCTAATGGAGAGGGCGCTCCCCTTCCTGGTTGCCGCCAATCCTGTAAACTATGGAAAGCCCTTCAAGCTCTCCACTGTGGAGGCACTGGCTGCGGGGCTGATAATATTGGGTGAGAGAGAGCAGGCGGAATTGATCCTATCCAAATTCAACTGGGGGCACGTCTTTTTGGAGCTAAACCGGGAGCCTTTGCTGGAGTACGCCGCGGCCAAGAACTCGGCTGAGGTGGTGAGAATTCAGGCGGCTTATCTATCGGAAAGCATTGACTGATCAGGGCGCGTCATTTTGGAGAAGGAGATGGTGCATTTTGTCCCTCTTCGTCTCCAGATATCTTCTATTGATATTATTGGGCTCGATCTCAAGGGGAACGCGCTCCACAATCTTCAGGCCGTAGCCCTCCAGGCCGATCACTTTGCGGGGATTGTTGGTCAGGAGACGAATCTCCTTGATGCCCAGATCGACTAAAATCTGGGCTCCAATGCCGTAATCTCGAAGGTCGGCCGGGTAGCCCAGTTCGTTATTGGCTTCGACCGTATCCGAGCCCGCATCCTGCAGGGCATAGGCGCGCAGCTTGTTGGCGAGACCTATGCCCCTGCCCTCCTGGCGCATGTAAAGCAGTACTCCATTTCCGTTCTCGCTGATGAGCCGGAGTGCCCGGCGGAGCTGCTCTCCGCAATCGCAACGCTTTGAAGTGAAGACATCGCCGGTGAGGCACTCAGAGTGCACCCGGACCAGGGCGTCGGAGGCTTTGGGATCTCCGGACACGAAGGCGACGTGACACTGACCATCCAAAATGGACTCATAGCCGACGGCACGGAAGTATCCGTACTCAGTAGGCATGCTAACATCAGAGACCTTGCGGATGAGCTTCTCGCGCTGCATGCGGTAGCTGATGAGGCTCTCAATGGTCACCATTCTAAGGCAGTTTTGTTCTGCGAAGACCTCCAGCTCGGGCAGCCTGGCCATGCTGCCGTCATCATTCATGATCTCACAGATGACTCCCGCAGGATAAAGGCCCGCCAGCCGGGCCAGGTCCACGCAGGCCTCTGTGTGGCCGGTGCGCCGCAAGACGCCTCCCTCTTTGGCCTGCAAGGGAAAGAGATGGCCTGGAGTGACAATATCGCTTCGCCTCGTTTTGGGGTCGATGAGCGTTTGCACCGTCGTCGCCCGATCAAAAGCGGAGATGCCGGTTGTGGTGTTGGCCCTGGCATCCACTGATACAGTAAATGCCGTGCCCATGGACTCCGTATTCTGGGCTGTCATGAGCTGGAGGGCCAGCTCCCGCAGCCGTTCCGCAGTCATTGGCATGCAGATCAGGCCGCGAGCAAAGCGAGCCATGAAGTTGATGGCATCAGGCGTCACCTTTTCCGCTGCCATCATCAGGTCGCCCTCGTTCTCTCGGTTCTCATCGTCTAATACTATTATGAAGCGGCCCGACTGGATATCTGAAATCGCATCTTCTACAGAGCAAAATGGCATATAAGGCGAAAGCAGTACTGCCGGATACTTAAGAGTTTTGTAGAGACGGGAGTCAAGACCAGACGCCTGCCAATGCGGCGTTGCATTTGCTGCAGTGTCCATCGATCACGGAATTTCTCATGATCCGATACCCCTGCCGCTCAATCAGTTCCTCTTTGCAGACGGGGCAGACGGTATTCTCGCTCTCGCCAGGAATATTGCCGGCGTAGACGTACTTGAGGCCCGCCTCATGGCCTGCTTTCAGGCCCCGGCGAAGCGACTCCATCCCGGTCCTGGGAACATCTTTCATCTTATACATGGGATAGAAGGCGGAGATGTGCCAGGGCATATCCGGACTCACACCGGCTAAAAAGGCAGCCTGATCCGCTAGCACTGCCTCGGAATCGTTGTAGCCGGGAATGAGGAGGGTTGTGACCTCAACCCAGACGCCCTTCTTCCAGAGCAAATCGATGTTGTGCAAAACCGGCTCCAGCTTTGCTCCGCAGACCTTGCGGTAGAATTGATCATCACCCTTCAGATCGATGTTTATGCCATCCATTAGGGGAATGATCTTTTGCGCGGCCTCTTCGCCCATGTAGCCGTTGCTGACAAAGACGTTCTTCAGGCCCGCCTCGTGAGCCAATGCAGCTACATCAAAGGCATATTCGAAGAAGATGGTGGGCTCGGAATAGGTGTAGGCGATTGACTGGCAGCCGAGAGCACAGGCCTCGGCCACTACCTTCGTTGGGCTTACGAATTCTCCAGGTATCCGGCCGGTTTCCCGAGGCAGTTGAGAGATGTCGGCATTCTGGCAGTGCAGGCAGCGGAAGTTGCAGCCAGCCGTGGCTATGGAATAGGCGAGGCTTCCCGGCAGAAAATGAAAGAAGGGCTTCTTCTCAATGGGATCGACATTGGCTGCCACGAGGTTTCCGTATACCAGGGTCATCAGCTTTCCGTCCTGGTTTTCCCGCACCCCGCATATTCCCCTCTTGCCGGGCCGGATACGGCATTGCTGGTGGCATAGACTGCACTCTACGTCGCCGTCCAGCTTTTTCCCGAATTGGGCCACTCTAATCGTCTCTGAAGCCATAAATATCACCAGAGTATTCATGGCTCTCATAATATGTATAACAATGGTTCCCAAAACTAAATAAAAAATTTTCGGTCAAAAATAAGGCTTTGGGGCAAAATGCCCTTCTACTCTCTTCTGCTCAGCACCAGGCTTGCGACTGCCAGGAGGCCGGCGATGGCAAAGATGCCCTCAAATCCGGGTGCGGGCTTGGTTGCGGGCTCAGCTGTCTTGTTCTCGGCAGCCTTGGCAGGCTCAGCCTCATGGGTCTCTGCGGTCTTGTTTTCAGATACTACAGAAACGGCTTCCTTTACTTCTTCGGCGCCATGTTCTGCTGTGGAAAGATTCTTCTCTGCTGTATCTAGCGAGGCGTTCTCAGATGCGCTTACAACCATGGCCGCTGTGAATAGCATCATCAGTGCCACAAGCATAATCGACACGATTTTCTTCAATATTAGACCTCCCAATTATTGTTTTGGTATGGATTCACAAAAGCCTATATATCATTTTTGGTGTGAGATTGGCCAGAAATCAGGATTAAATACCGAGAAAAATCATCTGAAAGACTGATTGAAAAAGAGATAGTTCTGGAGAGCCCGAGAGCACTCCAGCTATTTTGTTCTTACTCCCTTCTGCCAAGTACCAGGTAGGCAACCGCCAGGAGACCGGATATGGCGAAGATGCCCTCAAATCCGGGTGCGGGCTCAGTCTTGGTCTTGTTCTCAGCAGCCTTGACTGGCTCAGCTGCGGTCTTGTTCTCTTCGACCTTGACTGGCTCAGCGACGGGCTGCTCTACGGTCTTGTTCTCGACAGCTGGGGCGGCCTCGACAGCGGGTGCGGCCTCAGCAGCGGGTGCAGCAGCGCCCTCGATGGTTACAGCCTTGTAGATGTAGAACCTGAGGGTGTCGTTATCTGCAGTCTTGATGCTGACATCGGGCATAAGTTCAACGTCCTTGTTCTTGCTGAGGGTTATGGCGTTGTCCTTGTTGTCCATGGTGATGGTGCCAGCGTTGGCATCAACAGCCCTGATGGTCATCTTGCCGTACTGGGTGTCAGCCTTGACTTCTGTGGGTGCATCGGATATCTGCCAGACTCCGTCGATGGAGGCTAGATTCTGGTCAGCGCCGCGGAAGGCGTTCTTGAAGTGAACAGCTACTGTCACGAGTTTCTTCTGTTCGCCTACCTGCGGATTCTTGTAGTAGTATGTCTTGTCGATATCGGTTGCGTCGGTCTTGGATGGGGATATGACTTTGCTGTCCACAACAGATCCATCCTTGGAGAGCTCCAGATAGACCTTATTGCCGTCAATATCGATGGACTTGATGGCGAGCTCGTAGCCCTCTCCCAGCTTCAATGGTGTGCCGGAAGTAACAGTCATCTCGTCCTTGTTATCCATAAGTATCTTCTCAACCTGCTCGCTGGAGAGAGAGTTCTTGTCTGTGGACTCAGAGTAGAGCAGATTAGATCCTGCATCTGCGCCCTCGTTGTATCCAGCGAAGTACTTCTCGGCCTGGAAGCCGATAACCTTGTAGCTACCGAGGAGTGCGCGCTCAAATGCCTTGTTCTGGACGGTCGTTGTGTAGGTAACGCCGTATGGTGCATCTCCGCTCAGCTTGTTGTCTCCGGTGAGTTCGAACTTGAGGTTCTCATTGCCCAGATCCTTCTTTATGTCGTAGAAGAAGCCGGCGAAGGTCTGCGGATCCCAGGTAAAGGAGCCGGTAGCAACTGCACCTCTGATCTGGTAATCTCCAGGCTCGGTAATGAGCTTGTAGATGTAGAACCTGAGGGTGTCGTTATCTGCGGTTTTGACCTTAATGCCGCCCGAGAGGGTGGTGTCCTTGTTCTTGCTGAGGGTTATGGCGTTGTCCTTGTTGTCCATGGTGATGGTGCCAGCGTTAGCATCAACAGCCCTGATGGTCATCTTGTCGTACTGGGTATCAGCTTTGACCTCGGTGGGTGCATCAGATATCTGCCAGACACCGTCGATGGTGGCCAGATTAGTGTCAGCGCCGCGGAAGGCATTCTTGAAGTGAGCTGCGATGGTCACGAGCTTCTTCTGTTCGCCTACAACGGGATTCTTGTAGTAGTAAGTCTTATCGGCATCGGTTGCGCCGTCCTTGGACGGGGAGACAACCTTGCTGTCTACTACAGAGCCATCTTTGGACAGCTCAAGGTATACCTTGTTGCCGTCAATGTCGATGGACTTGATGGCGAGCTCGTAGCCCTCTTCCAGCTTCAATGGTGTGCCGGAAGTGACGGTCATCTCTGTGTCGTCATCCTTCAGAATCTTCTCGAGCTGCTCGCTGGACAGCGAGTTCTTGTCTGTGGACTCAGAGTAGAATATGTTGGATGCGACATCTGCGCCCTCATTGTATCCGGCGAAGTACTTATCTGCCTGGAAGCCGATTACCTTGTAAGAACCCCAGAGCTCGCGCTCATAGTCCTTGTTCTGGGCAGTAGTGGTGTAGGTAATGCCGTAGTCAGGCGAATCACCGCTAAGCTTATTGTCGCCGGTAATAAGGAACTTGAGTTCCTCTGTGCCAATGTCTTTCTTTATATCGTAGTAGAAGCCGGCAAAGTTCTGCGGATTCCAGGTGAAGGTGTTATCAGCAAGGTTGCTCTGGCCGTTAATTGTTCCAGCCACCGCACCTCGTACCTCCACACTGGGAACTGCACCGACTACCATCGCTGTTGCTAGTAACAGCATCATCGATGTAAGCGTAATTGCAGCTAATTTCTTCATCTTTTAACCTCCTATTTTCCCTTCACGATCACTTTCAGCAGCATACCGTCTGATTATTCTTAAAACTATTGCCTGAATAAAGTCTTCGATCGCCCTGCTACATATCATGGCACATCAATTCCAGCATTGCCATCTCTGCCTGGCGTCTCTCAGACATGTATATAGCTACGTCACCCTCCTCAAAATCCCATAAGGGATTATAGGGTAGTGATAGAGTATTTCCCTATTATATCTTTTTTGGTCCTCTACTAGCAGCTTGGTGCCGTTCTTTCCCGATCCAAAGTTGCAATCGACCAAAGAGCTTTACAAGGCTCAATCACGCATTTGTCACTTCCTATTTAAAGACTATTCCTTAGCGAGACGGAAAGAAGCCTGAAGGAGCAAAGCAGTAGAAAGAGCTTCGACCCATCAAGAATCTAGATAATTAAATTCGGAAGATTTTCAGAAATAATTATCGAGGAAAACCGTTTTTGCGAATGGCGCACAATTCATAAAGCATGACAAGAACTGCCCTGATCTATCATCCCATCTATCTCCTGCACGAGACGTTCGGCCATCCGGAGAAAAAGGAACGCCTCACGGCAATTCTGGATAAAATTCAATCGGAAAGGCTCGATGTGGACTTCATCACCCCAAAGCCCGCGACTGTAACCCAGGTTTCAGCCATACATGGTGGGAGGTATCTCGATCAGGTAAAGGCCATCTGCGAGCACGGTGGCGGCTATCTGGATGTCGATACTATTCTTTCCAAAAAATCCTATGATGCCGCACTGATGGCCGCAGGGGGCGCATTGGCCGCTGTTGATGCCGTCCTGGGGGAGTACGACAGCGCCTTTGCCTTAGTGCGGCCGCCCGGGCACCACGCCATGCCCAATCGCGGCATGGGATTTTGCATATTCAACAACATCGCAGTCGCCGCGAAGCACGCTCAGGCGCGGGGCCTGAAAAAAGTGCTCATAGTAGACTGGGATGTGCATCACGGCAACGGCACCAATGACGTATTCTATTCCGATCCCAGCGTACTATATTTTTCTACTCACCAGTATCCTCACTATCCGGGCACAGGAAGGGCAGATGAGGTAGGAGAGGACGGCGCAGAGGGATTCACAGTAAATGTGCCCCTGCCTGCGGGCACAGGGGACGCGGGTTATCTCATGGCTTACCGGGAGATCTTATTGCCCATTGCTAACGAGTTTAAGCCCGACATCGTCCTGGTCTCGGCCGGCCAGGACGCACATAAGGACGACCCTCTGGGCGGCATGCGTCTGACCTCGGCCGGCTTTGGGGCAGTCGCCGGCGTGGTGAAAGAGATAGCCAATGCTTGCTGCCGGTGCTGTGTTGCATAATCTATTTATCGTTAGAAAAATAAATACCATATCATGACATATGAAGACAATAGAGATTGGCCCAAATATAATGAGATTCTGGTGAAAAGAGGTGAATTCTATCTCGATATGAACTGTGTTAATA
>JAPKYA010000109.1 GCA_026394565.1 Methanothrix sp. | reverse complement strand
GTCCCAAATCAGGAGGAGATGAGACGTATCATCACAGAGTCTTTTTGCAAGTTTGCAGAATGCAAAAGTTATGCCGGTTATTGGATTGAAAAGTTTATATTAAATAATAAATATTATAAAAACTTATGCGTATGACTATAACTGCCCTAGCTTCAGACCTTCCTTCACACCATCCAAATATGCCTGCTCCACAGGTGACAAAGCCATACTCGGCAGAACGAGCATTAGCAACAATGCTACTGCAATAGTCGATCTCATCACGAAGTGGTTTCTTATGACCGATATAAGCCTATTGAGGCAGCAAGACATGAGGCGAGCCTCAGATCCCTAAGCTGTGGCATATGCGCCAAGTAGCTCTCCTTCAACTCCTTTAAGTCTATCTGGTCATAGATGTCAATGGCCTCCGTTCTTGTATCCCCCTCACAGCTCCTGAATAAACTCATGGCTCATCCCCCGTATGCCTGAGGTGCGTGGTGAACCACTGCTTCAGCAGTGTAGGCTTGAGCCGGGCCGCCTAATGCAGGCCCACGCGCCGGGCTAAGCTTGGGATAGGATTCGTATCGCCCAATTGCCGGGGAGGGCCCGCAGGCACGGGGGGCGGGAAATCAAGCCTCAAGAATTGCAAAATCCATTCTAGTCCGTCTCCGGCAGGATGGGCCGGATCTCGTAGACATCCAACTGGCGCTGGATGGTGAATAGATCGTAGCCCTTCTGGTGGCTTATGAGCAGGGAGTTGCCCACATCTTTGGGCAGATAAAACTCTTCGTTGTCCAATTTAACGCGGAAGAATTTCCGGCTCTTGCCGAGCTCCATGTCCCTGTATCTGCCGGTTACCTTCTCGCCGATCTTCAGGATCCTGGGTTCCATATGAATTTCACCTCATTGATTATTATATACATTGCTACTACTTCTAACTTCCGGATGGAATTGAGAGGTGCACGAGGGTTTTTCGGTTGGACTGTGCAGAAAAAATTGCCAAGACCGCCGAGAGGCCGTCTTATTTTTGCTGAGACCTTATCCTCCGTTTATTAATCGCGCTTGCCGAATAAAGAGCTGAGGCCGATTGATCTCCCACCACGAGCGAGTCCTCATTCACAGAGCGCTTCTTAGCCGGAGCTGTGACGAATAAATCCGCTGTATCGTTATCCATGACGTTATATCCCGTCGGAGGGGTTCCCGTAACCGTGACAAAATTCTCCAGCCATCCCCTGGTGCACGGGCCGATTCGCGTGACCAGTTTAATTTGAGTCGATGCCCCTACCTCCAAGCGGCCGATATTGTACCATGTGATTTTCTGTCCCTGCGCCAATCCATCGCGGTTATCAGAGAGGTAGCTCATTCCCGCAGGCAATGTGTCCTGCGCCTTGACCGGGTCCAGTGGGGTCTCTCCGGTGTTAGTTATATCAATGGTGAAGGTAGCAATGCCACAGGAGTTCAGGTGCTCGGTATCGGTAGTTATGTCTAAGGAAGACACAGAAGTCGAAACGAAGGCCAAGATAAATAACAAAGAGGCCAAGAGGTATCTAACCTGTGTCGTATCTCGATTATCCTTTCCAATTTTGATTGTAAAATTAATATACAGATCGATACCACCTTGAGCCATGTCTTAGTTACTATTTATATTGTCTAGCAATCAATGCCATCGCAACCCATTTTAAGTTCATCCGTCGTCGCATTCTTATGTAACTTGATTACTTTATCCAGATTGAAAACGCCTGAGAATAGCTGTCGAGACTTAATATCCCGGCGGAACATATTATGCATTCTCGAATCAGTCACCATGGTTCCGTTGAAGCTGCTTTTCAGATCAGTGCCTATCATATGAGGAGACGACGCCTGGTCAGTGGAGCCGAAATGGATTGTCTGCACTTTCTCCATCTCTTCGACGCTGAAAATATTCTTGATCTTGGCACCTGATCCACCGTAGAACGCCATGGAGTGGATTGATTTTTCCCCGGTCAGCGGTTTGGCCCCCTGAAAGGCCAACTTTGTCTCTTCAAAGAAATTCATGCGTGATTGGTTTCCTGGGTCCAGGGAAGGGACATCTCTTTGCAGCTTTTTTGCAGCCTCTGACATGGCCTGAGCCGACTCCAGCTCAATCTTGCCTTCGCCTGCCAGGGCATCATCATACTCAAGGGCGATGGTCTTGTCTTCGATCGAGGTTCTGGACTCGATAATGCCCACTCCCCTTAAGGTCTTGGCTTCGCAATACTGGCCGTACTGCACGGGCTCCAGAGTTTTGTTAACCTTTATCTTCGGCAGAAGGGATCGCACTCTCGCAATGGCGGAGTCGTTAACCTCACCACCCGCCGGGTCGGTGGCGTTGACATAAACTACATTGATGAGCATGCCGGAGATGTTTCGATCAATCCTGGCCGCAAGACGAATCGCATTCGAGGCACCGGGATCGAGGTCAATCAGGTCATTCCATGAGATGACTCTTCCCGACACAGATCCGCTCCGGTTGTCGGAGACATAGCTCATCCCGGCGGGCAAGATATCCCTGGCCTTCACATGGCTCAAATGCGTTTCGCCATTATTTAGTATATTGACTACAAAGCTGATCTCTGCGCCTGGAGAAGCCGAGGTAGGATATGCAATCTTGGTCACGTTGATCCTGGAGATTTCTCCCATCCTCTGGTTTCCGAAGTCCACCTCGTTCACGTCCGAATGAACCACGGTTACGGAGTAATTGCCCTGAGCAGGACAGGTCCGCCTCCAGCCCGGCTGTTGCACCTCTCTCACTGTGTACTTGCCGAGGGTCACGTTATCCATCCGGTACAGGCCGCTCTCGTTGGTGATGATGGATATTACCACCCTGCCGGTCGTCTGGTTGACCAGCTCGATGGTCCAGCCCGGCAATCCCGGCTCCAGATCGCCATCATGCGCTCCATCGCCATCCAGATCATTGAACTTGCGACCGGAGATAGCCCTCAAGTTAAGGGCGATAACATCTTTTGTGGTGGAGTTCGTAACCGGATCTCCACTCGGCGGCTTGCCGGTGACAAACACCAGATTGGTCAGAGTGCCATAGACGGTGCCGTCTATTTTGGCCTTGATCCAAAGAGACTTCATGTCGCCGACTGACATCGGGCCGATTTCAGTCCAGTTAACGTACTGGCCGCTATTCACGCTTCCAGTAGAAGAGGAGGCGTAGGTCAGGCCGCTGGGCAATTTGTCGCTCACTGATACATTCTGTAACAAGGCGGCACCGTTATTGGTCACATTCATGGTGAAGTTGAACAGTATACCGACTGAGCCGAAGGTCGGGTCGGCGGTCTTCTGGACCATGATGTTCGCGCCCTCTGCGTTCACATCGGCTGTTGAACTGTTGGTGACATTCTGGCCGTGCTCCGGCTTGCCCTCAACATCTACGCGGTTTGTCAGGGTCTTGATGCCCGAAATTGGGCCGTCGATATGAGCTACGATCTCAAGCGATTTGCTTCCGGATGCTGCCAACGGGCCGATGTCGCTCCAGCTGACAGTCTGGCCGCTATGC
>JAPKYA010000102.1 GCA_026394565.1 Methanothrix sp. | reverse complement strand
TTCAAAGTCGATCTTATCTGGATCGATATTGATTATGCCGTCCACCATAATTGCTGCCATTAGTTTTAGATAAGGTATCCCAAACTAATTATATTTTGTGGTCGTATTCTTAATGCAAAATTCAACGTATTGAGCATGTTCTCTGCTTCGCAGGCGAAGATCCCAAAAAAAAACGGCTCCGGATCATCCCGGAGCCGTTTTTTATCGCTTTTTCACTTTCGCTCTCCTTCCCTGATCTGTCCGGCAAAGCCTTTCAGCTTATTCAGTATCTCCACTTCCTGATCCAGTGTGCTGTCGTCGATGGCCTGCGCCTCACTCTGGAAGTAATCCGAGAACCTGCCGAACAGTTCCGGATAAGGCTCCGAGACGGCCAGGGGCAAAGACTGCCGCTCCCACTCCCCCAGCTCCACCGGGATGACAATTCCGTTGGTTAGTGTCACGGACGGCACGATCTTCCAGCCCTTATCTGCCGCCGTTCTCTCATCTATCATCCAGTTCTTGAGCAGATCCGCATAGCGAGAGAGAAGCACGGCTTTTCTTATGCCGCTGTTCTCGTAGAAATCAGCACTTGCTTCTGCCATATCCACTTCGGCTTCATCGCTGTCCTGCACCCCATTTCTGTCCTCATAGCTCACCTTGAGAAGCATGTTTCCATCGTTGGAGAGCTTCTTGAGCTTGACCAGGATCACTCCGCCTTTAACCTGGCCTTCCTCCGCCTTGGAGGGGAAGAGGGTATTGACCTTCATCAGCTCGCCTGTTGCCTGGTCCGCCTCAGGAGAGCCGTAGACCTTCTCAATCTCGTATCCCGGCGCATCCAGCTTGAGGCGCAGATCAAAGACCAGCGGCGTGACCATAAAGTCGAACTCATCGTCCATGCGCTTCCTGAATTCGCCGGCAGAGTGAACAGAGTAGTAGTTGGCTCCTTTGATCTTGGTGACGCTCTCCACCAGCTCTGTGTTGAAGTCCACGCCGATGCCGATGAATGTGGTGTAAATTCCCTGATCGGCATTATCCTCCAGCATGCGGTAGAGCCCCAGGTCGCCCGTCTCCCCAATGTTCGGCATGGCGTCTGTCAGGAAGATTATCCTGTTCTCGTACTCCGATTTGTCGGCCTGCAAGAACCGGTTGAAGAGAGCGGTCCCCTTCTCCATTCCTGCCTCCATGTTGGTTCCATCCGTCTCCTGGATCCTGAGGATGCGGCTTTTCAGCCGATCCAGGTCTTTATCGGCGACGCTGGTGAGCGGATCGACCAGGAAGGCATCATCGCTGAATATTACCAGCCCAAAACGATCCTCCGGCTTGAGGTGGCTTAGGAGTGCGACCACCGATTCATCGGCAATCTGCATCTTGGTCTTGCTCACGCTGGATTCGTCAGCTTCGCTCTCTACTTTATTTCCGAAGCGGTCGTAGTAGTATTCATCGAATGGACTGCCCATGGAGCCGGAGAAGTCCAGCACCACCACCAGATTCAGCTTCTTTCTCTGGAAATCAGTTATTCCTGAGTTCAGGCCCACAGAGAGATAATATTGCGGCTGCATAGATATTGGATCTTTAGAGACGGCATAGCTGTAGGAAGGGCAGAAGAGCTTCCTGCAATCCTTTGCCGCTCCGGTATCAAAGAAGTAATCATAAAACAGGCCCTCGTAGGTCACGTCGCTTGGCAGGGGCAAATAGTCCTGCTTGATGTTCTCCCGGAAGCTGTTCACGTCCTTGGCGCCGCCCGCAGAAAAGCCGATGCTGGGGCTGGCGGCTGCCGCTGCGGAAGGCGGGGCCATGCTGTATGACATGAGCGGCGCGCTGCCAAGGGCTTTTGAGACTCTGCTTCCTCCGCCACCAATACTTCCTGCAGCAGCCATGGGCGCGCTTTCCTCCGCAACCTCGGATTCCTGGACGAGGAGTTTTACGGAATTGCTCTTAGCTTCCCCAATAGCAAACCAGAGCTCATAATCTCCTTCCAGGCCGGCCTGATACCATGCCTCGTAGCTCTTGCCCTTCTGCACGGAAGCATTGAGGATTTGAGCGGCTGAGCCCGTGGGGTAGAGGCAGAAGAGCTGCAGCTCTCCGCTTGCATCCGGCATCAGCCGAAGTCGTGCCCAATTGCCTGAGGGAACCTCCAGAGAGATGCGCGACTGCATGCCAGTGGAATCGACTATCACAAGGCTGCCTTTATCCGGCTCTGTGCTTATCGATCCTTCTTCTACAAGCCGAGCAGCGTCTTCGGGAGCCACATAAGTGTACCAGCCGGATTCCTGACCAGATGCAGGATCTGACGGATCCGAAGCTGTGCCGGGATACAGGCAGATGATAGCAATTACTGCCAAAGGCAATATTGTGCGATTGATTTTCATAACCCACACTTCCAGAGCAATAGAATGATAACTAACACGCATTTTTTTCTATATAAGATCATCTTTGCACGAAAGTTTAATTTCTCATGAGCTCTATAATATTAAGAGATGAAGTTCAATTCCGACCTGAATCTGCCTCCCGGCCTGGAAGGTCTGGCCGATCTGGCCCTGGATCTGCGCTGGACGGTGCGGCAGACCACAGATAAGATCTGGGAGCTGCTCGATGCCGAGGCCTGGGAGAAGACCAAGAATCCCTACTTGATTTTGCAGAATGTCTCCCAGGCACGATTGCAGGAAGCGGCCAGGGATGAAAGCCTTAAAAGAGAGATCTCCTCTTGGCAGGAGAGAAGATCCCTGCTGCTGGAGAAGCCTGCCCCGGCCGGGAAGGATGATCCTGCCTCCGTGGCCTACTTCAGCATGGAGTTCGGCCTCTCTGAGGCTCTGCCCATCTACTCCGGAGGCCTGGGCATCCTGGCAGGCGATCATCTCAAGACTGCCAGCGATCTGGCAGTTCCCATCACAGGAATTGGGCTGCTCTATCAGCAGGGCTACTTCCGCCAGCTCCTGGCGCAAGACGGCTCTCAGGTGGAGGCCTTTCCCTACAACGATCCGGAAACCTTGCCGCTGCTCCCGGCTCGGGATAGAGACGGATCAAGGCTGCGAGTCAAGATCAATCTGCCGGGAAGGGCTCTCATCCTGCGCGTCTGGAAGGCCAATGTCTGCCGGGTGAATCTCTATTTGCTCGATTCCAATGATCCCATGAACAGCCCCTGGGACAGGGCCATTACCGCCAACCTCTATGCCCCGGGCCAGGAGCGGCGGCTGATCCAGGAGATAGTGCTTGGCATCGGCGGCTGGCAGGTTTTGGAGAAGCTGGGGATAGAGCCCGAGGTCTGCCATTTGAATGAGGGGCATGCTGCCTTCGTGGTTCTGGCCAGGGCCTACAGCTTCATGAAGAAGACGGGTTGCTCTCTGCCTGCGGCCCTCTGGGCTACGCGGGCGGGAAATGTCTTTACCACCCACACCCCGGTGGAGGCGGGCTTTGATCGCTTCGACCGGGCCCTGGTGGACAAGTATGCCAAATTTTATGCGGATCTGTTGGGCCTCTCCCGCCTTGATCTGATGGCTCTGGGCGGCATAAGGGCAGAAAATGAATCCTGCCCATTCACTATGGCCCATTTGGCTCTGAAAGGGTGCAGTCATGTCAATGGCGTATCCCGCCTGCATGGTAAGGTGAGCCGCAAGATCTTTCAGCCTCACTTTGTCCGCTGGCCGGAGATTGAGGTGCCGGTGGGATATGTGACCAATGGCGTTCACATTCCCACCTGGGACTCGCCGGCTGCGCAGAAGCTCTGGACGCAGGCGTGCCCGGGCGACTGCGGGCCGGAGGGCATCGACTATTCGTTAGATGGAATCTCCCGGCTTAGTGACTCGGAACTTTGGTGCTTTAGGGCTGAGGCCCGAAGGGATCTGGTGGAATATGTTCGCCGCCGAAGCGGCCGGCAACTGCAGGAGCAGGGAGCAGGTCCGGAGGGGCTGTTGCTTGCCCGGCACGTATTGAATCCCAATGTTCTCACCCTGGGCTTTGCTCGCAGGGCCACAGCTTACAAGCGCACCGATCTGCTCCTTAAAAACCCGGAGAGGCTGATTGCCATTCTTACCAACAGCCGGCATCCCGTTCAACTGGTCATGGCGGCCAAGGCCCATCCAATGGACGAGCAGGGAAAGGAGATGGTAAAGCAGATGGCTGCTTTCGCCTCCCGGCGAGAAATTTCCCATCGGGCCGTCTTTTTAGCGGACTACGACATCGACCAGGCCCAGCACCTGCAACCGGGAGTGGATGTCTGGATCAACACGCCGCGCCGGCCCAATGAGGCCTGCGGCACGAGCGGCATGAAGGTGCTGGCCAACGGCGGCCTCAATCTCTCCAATCTGGATGGCTGGTGGGATGAGGCCTATGACCCGCAGGTGGGCTGGTGCCTGGGAGACGAGCGGGAGCACAGCGAGCCGGGCCGGGATGATGAGGAGGCGGATATGCTCTACCGTCTGCTGGAGGAGCAGGTTGTGCCCCTTTTTTACGAGAGGGACGAAGAAGGCATCCCGAGGGGCTGGGTGGCTATGGTTAGGGCAAGCATGGCCCGACTCACGCCCCGCTACAATAGCGCCAGGATGATGCAGGAGTATGTTGAGGGGATCTACCGGCCTGCTGCTATTGCCTACCGCAAGAGGTCGGCGGAAGGGGCCGCTCTGGCCGAGGAGCTGGCAGCATGGCAGGAGCGGCTGAAAGAGAACTGGAAAAGCCTCAGATTCGGCAGGCTGACGACAAGCCAGGAGGGCATTCTCCGGTGCTTTTCTGTGGAGGCCTATTTGGGAGAGCTGCATGCCGAGGATGTGCAAGTAGAGCTTTATGCCGATCCAGAGAAAGCCGGACAAAGCGGCCCGGAGAAAATTGCCATGGAGCGTCTGGGGCCGCTGCCGGGCGCAGTGAATGGATATATTTTTAGGGCGAGAGTGCAGGCAAAAAGGGCAGTGGAGGACTACACCCCCAGAATCGTGCCCTACCATGCAGAGGCCTTCATTCCAATGGAAGAAGCGCATATTCTGTGGATGAGATAAGCAGGAATGCCATATCTTCTCCCTATTCTATCTGCCGCAAAAGCCCTTTCTGCAGTCCAATTTCCATCCAGGCCCAGGCCCAGATCACAGCCTCAAAAGCCCTGATGAGGTCTCCCTTCTCCAGAAAATACTGGCAGTCGCGAATGTAGGCGGAGACGTTTTCCAGGAACTCTCCATCCCCGGAAACTTTGTCGAAGAGCTCCTGCGCCTTTTTTTGCCATTTCACTGTCTCGGCACGCAGATCTTCTTCTAATTTTCCTTGTGCGCTTCTCATGGGGCCACAGACGGCAGAGGGCTTTTGCGCCTCTTCAATATTTCTTCCCTGGCATCCTTTTTTCGTATTCATAGCAATCTGATTCGGTTACTTTGGTCACCCGGCTCTCATCGACCTCGACATCGACCATGGTCTTAACCTGGTAGCCCTCCGCCCTCAGCCTTTCCACGCCCTGCCCTCGCCTTACTACTACTACTACATCCTTGACAACGGCACCTGCCACCAACAGAGACTTGAGCACGGCAAGAAGCGTTCCACCCGTGCTGATGACATCGTCAACTACGATGACGCGATCGCCCTTATTTATGCCGTTCAAGAAGAGCTGCGACTTGGAGTAGCCGGTAACCTGGGAAACCTCTATCTCTCCGGGCAGGCCGTACTTGCGTTTTCTTATTATCACCAGGGGGATGTCGGAGATGATGGAAAGGCCGATGCCTATGGGAATTCCCATGGCTTCCACTGTTACAATCTTATCTACCTCAAGATCGGCGATGCGCACAATATGGCCGGTAACCTCCCGGATGAGCTCCGGCCTGACCTCGGGCACGCCGTCGGTGATGGGATGTATGAAGTAGTTGTATTCGCCCCTCTTGAAGACGGGAGCCTCCAGTAATGATTTCTTGAGCCTTTCCAGCATATGCAGCCTCAGTTCTTATTATTCATAAATCATGGAAATAAAGGTGTTGGATAGAATAGGAAGGGAGCATGAGCCTTCGGGGCTGAAGGGATTGACCATTGGGAAGGCTCCAAGAGATTACTTGTATTTTTAACTATTTAAGTTTAATTAAATGTGCATTGGCGCATTCTGAGCTAAAAATAGTCATCATAGTAATATCCATATTCCTGATAGTAATAGCTTGACCCTTAAGTCCCGGCAATTTCAGATAGCTCCGTCTCTGCCAGCCTGGCCACGGCATACGCCGGGAACACATCCGATATTCCAGCCCCGTACCTCTGCGATAGCCGCAGGCACTCCAGCCCCAGGAATGCCGCCGCCTCAGCGATCAGCCCTTCTCCGATCCCTGCCGCCGCCACCTTTGTCAGGCCGTGCTTCTCCGCCTGCCTCTCCATGGCCGCCACGAGAATACTCTTCTGCCTCTCGCAGGCCTGCTCGGCTATGGCCAGGGCACCGGCCTCACCGATCTCCTCCAGGTCGGTGCAGACAGAGCGCGCCAGCCTGCGCAGCGCTGCCTCGCGCTCCTTTCCCGCTCCGTCGGGCGTCTCGCAGGAATAGCGCTCCTCGGAGATCAGGCCTAAGCCCAGGCGGGCGTCGGCCATGATGGAGAAAAATTCAGGCGCAAGAGGCACCTTCTTTCCTCCAATCCTGGCCTCGGGCAGCATGGCATCAAGCCGCGTTCTTAACAGGCCCATGTAGACTAAATTGCCCGCGGCCAGGCGCAAAAAGTCCGTCTTCGCTGCCAGCGCCTCTCCCCGGATGGGGATGAGGTCGGTGGTGGTGCTGCCCATGTCCACAAAGAGGCAGTCACCAATCTCGCGCGCCAAGAGGGCCGCGGAGGCTGCCCAGTTGGCTGCAGCCAGTTCCAGGGGGTCGGTCCAGGCAAAGCCCTTCGCGCCCCAGAAGTATACGGGGCAGGAGAAAGCCCGCTTCACTGTGGTTGTCAGTCTCTCGATGCCCTCTCTTTTGCAGGAGAAGCAGTCGGCCAGCTCGCCGGTGATGACGACCGCCACCGCCTGGGGCTCCCGCAGGGCCAAAAGTCTCAGCACCTCGTCCAGGGGCGCATGCTTCCAGAGGGGCAAGTAGACGCTTTCCACTAAATGCCCATCGGAGCCTGCGGCTTTGGTGTTGGCTCCACCGATATCCAGGCCCAGGATCATTGCGGCTCTGAAGAGCATTCGAACCATAAAAGCTTTAGGTCGGAAGGTATCTTTAAGCCACCAACTTTCGGAGATCATGATCATGGCTGCCAAGGAGAAGTTTGCTGAGCCCACTTATCTGGAATGTGGATTCGGAGAGCTGGAGTATAAGGTCATAAAGTCGGAGATATGCTGCCGCTGCGGCACCTGCGAGGCCTTCTGCCCCAGAATTGAGCACGTGGAGAACAAGCCCGCCCTGGTAAATTACGATCCCCTCTGCGGCCTGTGCTTCACCTACTGCCCCAGGACTTTCCTGGACATGGGAGCAATGGAGTCCAAGCTCTTCGGCCGGACACGAAATGCGGATGAGGCCCTGGGAATCTACAGGATGGCCGTTTCCGCTCAGGCTCAACCGCTGGGCAAGAAGGCTCAAGACGGCGGCGTGGCCACCGCCCTGCTGGTGCAGGCTCTACAGTCGGGCATGATCGACTGCGCCGTGGTCACTGATAGGGATGAGGAGTGGAGAACTGTGGCTCGCGTTGCCGCAACAGCCGAGGAGATTCGCGCCGCTGCCGGAACCAAGTATACCATCTCCAACAGCGTCCTGGCTGTGAAGGACGCTCTGGAGAAGGGCTACAAGAAGATCGGCTTTGTGGGCACCCCCTGCCAGATTCAGGGGCTGCGAAAAGTCATGCTCCTGGATGAGCCCTATCAGTTCGGCCAGGACAAGATCGCTCTCCTGGTCGGCCTCTTCTGCATGGAGAACTTCGACTACGATGCGCTCATGAAGGGCCTCGTTAACGGCAAATTCGGGCTTTTGCCCAAGGACGTGGCGCGCTTCGAGATCAAGAAGGGCATGTTCCGGGTCATTGACAAGACCGGCAAGGCTCACGAGGTCAAGATCGATGAGACGGACGCATTCACATTTGCGGGATGCGGTCCTTGCTTTGACTTTGCCAGCGAGCTGGCCGACATCTCTGTAGGCAGTGTGGGCTCGGGCGATGGTTGGTCCACCGTTCTCACCCGCACGGATGCAGGCGAGAAGCTCTACGCTGCCACTCTGGCTGCGGGAGCGGTGCAGGAGAAGGCCGTCTCCGAGAAGGGCCTGGCTCTTGCCAAGCGGCTTGCTGCAGGCAAGGTCAGCCGCTTTGAGAGCAAATCCGTCGAGATGAATGTGAGCGGCATCATCCGTTAATGATAATAGAAAAGGACCACTGATTGAATATGCTCTCCGTCGGGCTGGCTGGAAAGCCTAACTCCGGCAAATCCACCTTTTTCAAGGCAGCGACCCTGGTAGAAGTGGATATTGCCAATTATCCGTTTACTACTATCGACGCCAACCATGGCGTTTCCTATGTGCGCGCGCCCTGCCCCTGCAGGGAATTGGGCATCAAGGAAGGCTGCGGCAGATGCAAGGACGGCCAGCGCTTCATCGCCATCGAGTTGATCGACGTGGCCGGCCTGGTGCCCGATGCCCATCTGGGCAAGGGCCTGGGCAATGAGTTTTTGGACGCCTTGCGCGTAGCGGAAGCCGTCATTCACGTGCTGGACGCCTCAGGAGGGACAGACTCCGAAGGTAATCCCGTGGGCCTGGGCAACCACGATCCCGTCTCCGATGTCAAGTTCCTGGAGTACGAGATCAGCATGTGGCTGAACGGCATTCTCAAGCGCAACTGGGACAAGCTGATGAGAAACTACAAGGGCGTGGGAGGCAAGCCCGAGCAGGTTCTCATAGAACAGATGGCAGGAGCCGGGGTCTCGGACAGCCAGGTCCGCCGTGCTGTGACGGAGATGAAGAAAGATCTGGGCGGCTGGAAGGATGAGGATTTGCTCCGCTTTGCCATGCTGCTGCGGGCCTACAGCAAGCCCATGATTCTGGCCGCCAATAAGATGGACATAGCGCCCGCCGAGAACGTCAAGAAGCTGCTGGAATTGAAAGAAGAGCTGGTAATACCGGTGAGTGGCGCAGCCGAGATTGCGCTACGCATGGCAGAGAAGGCGGGGCTGATCAAATACAAGCCCGGCGATGCCGACTTTGAGGTCGTAGGCCAACTCAACAAAGCCCAGACTGCGGGCCTGGAGAAGATCCGGGCGCTCATGAAGCAGTACGGCGGAACTGGTGTGCAGCAGTGCATCAACCGGGCCGTATTCGAGCTCTTGGACTACATCGTGCTCTATCCGGTGGAGGATGAAGGCAAGTTCACAGACAAAAAGGGCGTGATACTGCCCGATGCCTTCCTCATGAAGCGAGGCAGCACGGCACGCGATCTGGCCTTCCGGGTGCATTCGGACATCGGAGAGAGCTTCCTCTTCGCCATCGATGCCAAGACGAAGATGCGCCTGGGAGAGAAGCACGAGCTGAAGGACGGGGATGTCATAAAGATAGTGTCGACGAAGTGAGGGCTTAAAGAGGACAAATTCGTCATGCAGCGATAGTAGTATTATGGCTTGACTTCCAAAGGCTGCCCAACACCTTAAATAGAAGCTGGGCAATCCAACCAGCTGATGCGGGCGTTTAAAATGATGCAGATTTTGTTTTCGATTTTCCTCCTATTCAGCCTCGCCGCCGCAGATATGCCGGCCTCATTCTACCAGGCCATGGAGAGTGTCAAGACCGAAGATACCCTTTGTGTCAAGAACTACGATGCCGGGGCGAGCGTCACCGAGTCCTACAAGGATTTCGAGCACCTGGAAAAGGAGACGCAAGTTGTCAGCCGCTCCTACAACACCTCCAACAACGAAAAGGACTACACGCGGGGCAATGCCTCCTTGGAGGTCAGTTTAAATTCTAATGTCATCGGAAAGGCCCATATCGCCTGGCAGTCCAAAGACATGATGGCTGACTTCAACGGCCGCCATGCCGTCTACAGTCGCGCCACTGAGGATCTGACGGGCGTATTCGACATCGAGAAGTTCATTCAGCTCTGGTCCAACAGCACTCAACGCTCCGTCAGTTTGAACTGGCTGCCCTGCAGTTAGATGACTTACTTTTCTTCTTCGCTCTCGAAAGAATCAAATCCTTGTACATCTTTAGCCGTCCAGAAGGAATGCTCATGAAGGTTCTAGTCAGCGATTCATTAGCCGAAGAAGGCGTAAAGAGGCTTTCGTCGGGAGCCGACGTTGATGTCATCACCAACCTCTCCCCAGAGGAGCTTATCGAGAAAATAAAGGATTACGATGCCCTGGTCATCCGCAGCGGAACCAAGGTCACCGCCGATGTCATCAAAGCCGCAGACCGGCTCAAGGTCATCGGCAGAGCCGGTGTGGGCATTGACAATGTGGATGTGGAGGCTGCCACCAAGAAGGGCATCATCGTGCTCAATACTCCGGGCGGAAACACCATCTCTGCTGCCGAGCATACCATTGCCATGATGCTGGCCTTGGCCAGAAACATCCCCCAGGCCAATGCAGCGCTGCACAAGGGCGAGTGGAACCGCAAGAAATACACCGGAGTCGAGTTCTTCAATAAGACCTTGGGCGTGGTGGGCCTGGGTCGGGTTGGAGCTGAAGTGGCAGCGCGCATGAAGTCCTTCGGCATGCAAATCCTGGCTTACGATCCCTTTGTCACAGAAGAGCGGGCCAAGCAGATGGGCATCACCCTGGGCGACCTGGAGACGGTGCTTCGTGGCGGCGACTTCATCACAGTGCATACGCCCCTCACCAACGAGACGAGAAACCTCATCGACGAGGATGAGTTCAAAATCATGAAGCCCAGCGTGCGCATTGTCAACTGTGCTCGTGGTGGAATCATCAACGAAGCCGCTCTGGCCAAAGCCGTAGCAGATGGAAGGGTGGCGGGAGCGGCCATTGATGTCTTCACCAAGGAGCCGCCCATCGGAAATCCCATGCTGGATCAGGAGAAGATCATTGTCACGCCCCATCTGGGAGCCTCGACCGCCGAGGCGCAGGTCAATGTGGCTCTGGCTGTGGCCGATCAGATCCTGGCCATCGCCAGAGGGGGCCTACCCTCCAATGCCATCAACATGCCGGCCATATCACCTGAGACTCTGGCCGTCATGGAGCCCTTCATGAAGCTGGCCGAGAAGATGGGAGCATTGCTCGGGCAGCTTGTGGGAACGGGCTTTGAGACTTTGGAGCTCATCTATAGCGGAACCGTAGCCGAGAAGGATGTCAGGCCCGTGACCATTTCTGCCATCATAGGCCTGCTGGGCTGCCTCATGGGAGACGGCTCCGTCAACTTCGTCAATGCCCAGAGGACTCTCAAGGAGATGGGTGTCAAGCTCCTGGAGAGCAAGACCGAGTCTGCCAACGGCTACAGCAACGCCATCACCCTGAAGCTGACCAAAAACGGCGCTGCGACAGTCGTGCAGGGCACAGTCTCCGGCAACAAGGAGAAGCGCATCGTCCAGCTCAACGAGTACCATACCTACATTCCCTCGGAGGGAGATCTGGTGATAGCCATCATCGAGGACCGGCCCAACATCATCGGCCCGTGCTGCGTGGTTCTGGGTGAGGGAAAGATCAACATCGGAGGAATGCACGTGGGCCGCATAGCGGAAGGCTTGCCGCAGCTCATGGTGCTGAGCGTGGATCATATAGCAACCGATCAGATCATGAAGAAGCTTTGTTCTGTGCCGGGAGTGACCAGCGCCAAGATGGTGGAGCTGTAAAGCCACGAAGAAGCTCGCAGAGCGCACAGAGGACCAACGGACGGAGAACTGCGATTTAGAAGTTTGCGCGTCTCTGTGAACTATAGCGAAGAGCTTTCTATTTTTTCCTCAACACATGGCACGCTCCTCCGCTCTGCTTCTCAAGATAGTCCTGATGGTATTCCTCTGCCGGATAAAATATCGAGGCAGGGGCGATCTGGGTTGTGGCTTTTTTTATGTAGACCCCGGAGCGGTCGAAGTCCTCTTTTGATTTTTCTGCCGCCTTCCTCTGCTCTTCGTTGTGGTAGAAGATGGCGGAGCGGTACTGCGTGCCCACATCCGGGCCCTGGCGGTTTTGTGTGGTGGGATCATGCATCCTCCAGAAAAGGGAGAGCAGCTCTTCGTAGGACACAACCTTGTGATCAAATTTTATCAGCACCGCCTCGGCGTGGCCGGTAATCCCGGTGCAAACCTGCCGGTAGGTAGGATCGGGAGTTGTTCCACCCGTGTAGCCCACCGTCGTCTCCACCACGCCCTTGATCTTTTGGAAAAGAGATTCAACGCCCCAGAAACATCCGGCGGCAAAGGTGGCAGTTTGGAGATCCAAATCAGACTTTTCCGAGCCCATTGATGTTTCAAATAATTTCACGTATTCGCCATAGCCCTCTTTTTCCAGATCCTCCGCCGAAATAAAGCGCAAAGATGCGGAATTGATGCAGTAGCGCTGTCCCGCGGGATGCGGCCCGTCGTCGAATACGTGACCCAGGTGCGAATCGGCATTCTTGCTGCGCACCTCCACCCGGTTCATGCCGTAGCTGTTATCAACCTTATTGATAACGTTTTCATCTTTCAAGGGCCTGGTGAAGCTGGGCCAGCCGGTTCCTGAATCGAATTTGTCCAGAGAGCCGAACAGCGGTTCGCCGGATAACACATCCACATAGATGCCGGCCTTTTTGTTGTTCCAGAATTCGTTCTGGAAAGGCGGCTCGGTGCCGCATTGCTGGGTCACATGGAACTGGAGGGGAGTCAGTTTCTTTTTATTATTGCTTTTTGAATTATCATTGGTCATTTTTGCACCTCTATTTTTTTAGCGGTTCACCATTAGTGCTACCTCATTTCTGCGCATAAATGGATGAGTCCGGAGAGGATTATAGCGCATGACAAAGGCCATGCGCCCTTCATCGGTCACAACCGGCGCAGTCATTCCTATGCGCTCTTTTAGGCTGTTATCATCAAAGATGTAGCCTGCTAAAGTCCCAAAGGCCCTGTTCTCGCTTCCTTTAACTATTGCCGCCCAAATCTGCGGGCGGCACTCTTTGATCTCAACATTGTTCTCCAGGCACTCCGGAACGGTATAATCAGGTTCTTCAACTTTTGTGAACATCGATGCTCCATCCAGGAATTGTCTATTTCTGCAAACTCTGCTATCACGGTCCGAAGTCCAGGGCCTTGCACTGATTATCAATGTGAATTATTTCGCTATATTTGGATAAATCCTTTTGGGCCGTTGGGCCTTGTTCTCTATTTTCAATGACCAGACACAGCCCATGAGACAATATTCCTCTTCCCATATCCATATTATCCGGAACCCAAAAGGCTGCCAAAAATGACCAAAGGTTATTTTAGCAGTAATTGCTGACTGTAGGCCATGTCAAGACTATCAATTGCGATTTTATGCCTGGCAATGCTGATGTTACTGGCTATTCCTATTCCTGGAATCGTTGCAACTGAAACGAGTACATTGGCCGACTCAATGATAACCGTGCAATCCTCTGAGATCACTCACGTTGCTGGTGACTGTGATTACATCGGAAACAGTAATACGCACAAATTCCACGTGCCGGATTGTTCGTGGGTACCGAAAATAGACCCTGAGCATAAGGTTTGCTTCTCAAGTGCTAGCAAGGCGATAGCTGCAGGATATGATCCTTGCAAGAAATGTCATCCCGCATAAATCTAGGCCGATGAACTCCCGTACCAGAATTTCAATTCTGAAAAAAGAAAATGAGAAATTTGATGAAAGTAATGGCTCTTAGCTGTTTTCCAGTGGCTAAACTTGGGTTGCTATGGACTCTCCGATTCACTCTCTATCCTTTCTCCGCAAAATCTCAGCACACATCTTCCCTCTCCCCGGCAGATCCTCTCCTCTCGCTCGAATCTTATCTCCCGGCAATCGCCCTCTCCTTCTGCCTTCCGAAACCCGCTCGCCCACACCGAATTTTCCACCCTGCAGATCAGATCGCTTAACTGCTCCGATAATTTCCCGCGCCCTGTGGTCCAGGCGGCACAGAGCCTCGGGCTCTTTTCCTGGGAGTTGAAGCATAGTATTTTGCCATCTCCCGCAAAGCAGCCTCGCAGCTTTTGGCCAATGAAGAGATGAAGTACTCCAGCCACGGTGTAAGGTCGGCCTCAGTCCGTCCTTCGTAGTAATCGATATTCGGATGTGCATTGAGAGCCTGGTAGTAGCCGAACAAGTCCTCTGCGTACTGCTCCTCCGGCGAGAGGAAGCCAGACAGACTGTAGCCATCCCTTTGCAGAATGAAGTCTGCACACAGGCGGGCGGTTCTGCCGTTGCCGTCGTTGAAAGGATGGATGGTGGCAAGTTGATAGTGAACAATACCAGCGTTAACGGGTACCGGCAGTTCGCTGCCCCAGGCTAGATCAGTCCAGTTCTCCAGCGCTGCCACCAGCTCGGGCAGGTCCTCGGGCTTGGGAGGAAGATAAACTACATCCCCGGTGAGCGAGCTTTTTATGGCGCTTTTCTTCTTGCGCAGGGGCGTGGGGCGGGAGGAACGGCCAGTCATCGCCAGCCTGTGAAAACGGCAAATAATTGTCTCGGTGAGGGGAAGGCTCATTTTAGTCCACTCATCTGCCTTGAGGAGAGCTTTGCTGTAATTTCGCACCTCTGCGATATCCTTTTCCATGCCTTTGATCTCGACCGTCTCGTCGGCAATGACCTCTTCAGCCACCTCAAGAATGAGGCGATTGCCCTCGATTGATGTAGAATAGTGGGCCGCCCGCACACGGGCACGAGCGCGCAGGGCGGCCACTCCAGCGGGCGGCAGGAAGATGCTGTCCACTAGGGCGCGCGCCGCCTCGATCTGCATCAGGCCGCGAGCGATGGCTGGGGTGGCGTTGAAGTGAGGGGACCAGATAGGGGATGTCATTTTGAATTACTTCCAAGATCTAGTTCTGTTCAAGAAAAGATCAGTGTCTTAAAAGAGTTAAAGATATTGATTTGTTATCCTGCTTTTTAAATTCCTTTTTAAAGGCATCTCATTCCAGGTTCGATCGTCAAGCAGTCTTCCGGCCTTTTTCTTATTAACCCCACCCCACTGCTTGAAGAAAAAGGGGACGCCAGTCCTCAGGCATTGGTCTCGTACACCTGCGACCCATAACGGATCCAAGGGCCGGGCCCCCGGGCCGGATTCACCGCCGACGATTACCCAATCAATCCCGCTCAAATCGAGATCATCCAGCGGCCCTAGCATCGGCTCGATGGACAAAAACTTGACACTCGCGCCCGTCCTGCGCAAATGGTCAATTCGATAGTAGTAATCCTGGTTCTCCACGCTGACACCCATCCAGATGTTCGGTGCCCATTTCAATTGCGGGCTAAGGTCAAGCAAATGTTTGGATCTCTTGGTCAGTACCTGAAAACGATGCCAGTGCGCATTGTTCATCGCTTCGAAGACTCGCTTGATGAAATCCAAAGGCACATCTTCATGAAAGAGATCGCTCATCGAATTGACGAAGATGTTTAGGGGCTTCTTCCAGTGAAGCGGAATATCAAGCGAGCGTTCATGCAAGCTCAGATCAAAGCCGCGGGAATAATTGGGCTGGCCCATGGCTTTGAGTCGAATGGACAAGCGCTCTGCATAGCAATTCTTGCATCCTGGGCTGACTTTGCTGCAGCCCGTTAAAGGATTCCAGGTTGCTTCAGTCCATTCGATACTCGATTTGGATCCCATCTTATTCTCCTTTAGGCGGAAAGGTTACTTTATCTTTGTTACCAAATGTAACCATTCCCTTTCTCATCCATTTGTTCAAATAGTAATGTGCGCCCTGCAAACTCTGTCAGCAGATCCGCTTCAAGTCCTTCGAGTGTGGATAATCCAGATAATCGCATTTGATATGATTTGGCTGGATTATACTCAAATGTAGGTACACCTTGTTCACTGCATATACTCACTTTTGCCATGATATCTTTCATGATCTTGTAACCCAGTGGATGCTTTGTCATGAAGATCAAATAGTGGCTGGTACGAGTGCCTCTATCATTCTTAAAACAAAATGGCTGAACATACTTTCCACCCATACCATTTAAAGCTTGTTTGATTTCGTTCATGATAGTATTTTCTCTGTCAATAGGACTCGAAATAGTCCTTAATTTTTCTCTAAGTCTATTAGCACGCTCAATGCCAAATAGAGCATCCATATGTTCTCTAACAATATCATTCTCTAGAGCGGGATTAATCCGATTATAATTAAAGAAAAACAAGCAATCGCAACCCCAATCTTTGAGAATTGCCTTAAACAAATCTAAAGATAATCCTTTATATCCACAAGGATCTATAAAGAACAACGTCGGGACAAAATGCATCGTTTCTAATTCTTTGACTAGATCTTCACCTACTTCTTCGTTAATTATCTCCGGCTTGTATTTCAAAGCAGAAATATTTGATATGCCGGATACTTCGGTTTTTAGGGATCGTATATTATCCAAATCAATATCATTAAATACAGTAACCAACATATCTCTTGTATCTGGGTTTTGGATGGCTTTCTCTAGGATCAACAAAGGTGTAGATTTAGTACCGTCGTCGTAACGTCCGCGCCCAGCAAATAGATCGATATATGCAATCTTATCTTCATTATGTTTCTTGATTTGTGAGATCATTATTTTCGACCAAGGATGCTGTGTTGCTTAAATTAACTTAATCTATTTATAGTTGTCATATTATTACATTAGACTTTTCTTCAGATTTATATTCCTAAAAGTATATCATAAAAAATGAATATTCTCCTTAGCTCGCCAATCATCCCATCAACAGA
>JAPKYA010000098.1 GCA_026394565.1 Methanothrix sp. | reverse complement strand
TGACTGTTCCACGCCGCCAATTTTTTGTCCAGGGCTTCGAACATGTACTTCTCGGCGGCCTTGACGGTCTCCAGGTCTCCTCTCAGCACCAGGATCTCTCGGTCCATCACTTCTCCCGTCATATCCATCTTGCCCGGCCGCTTGATCAGGTCCAGCTCGAAATTCTCCACCAGCTCGCGGATTACTGAGACGGGCATGCTCAGGGGGATCGCCAGGTCGTAAAGCCCTTTCAAATCTTCTGCGTTTTCTTTCTTGGGAGAGTCCGTAATTTCCATGATAACAATCATTCTTGCCTTGATTTAAGGCTGTCGAAGAGACATGTCTAGTGGCTGCAGAAGGGAAACAGTTATTAATGGGATCATCAATGCAAAGTGCGGATCGGGCCCGTAGCTTAGCCAGGTTGAGCGCACGGCTGATAACCGTGAGGTCACGCGTTCAAATCGCGTCGGGCCCATTTTCCTATTTTAGCGAGATATTTCCCCTTCGAGTGTCATGTTCATGACGAAGTCGAAGGGCAAGGCCTGACACCATCCCGCCTTCTCAAAGATGGACATGAAACATACACCCATGAGCTTTTTATATTTCATTTTGCCGAGAAATTCCAACATCTCCTCGGGCTTGACGCCGATCTTGGGCATGGCCATGCCTCCCAGGATCACAACTACATCCGCCTCTGCACTTGCCGCACTCTCCAGCTCCATTCCATATTCCGTGGCTACGATGCGTCGTGCTTTATCCATATTTAAGCCGGGCAGAAAGGCCAAGTCTTTTTCTCGCACCGGATAGCCCAGAAATAGGGCAAATGGAGTGCAAAACCCTGGAGAGCCAATGAAAACGATCTTCTTGTCATCCTTCACCAGATCCCTAAATCCGTTCAGCATCCCGCCAAGTCCCAATACGTCCTGTATCTTCTCCATAATGATCAACCTCAATATAGCATTGAGATAATATATATATTCAGTAGACCGGAAAATCGTCGCGGTATGCTGCGGCTCAAAGCTGCCGCGACCAGGGCGCGAAAAAATGCCTGGATTATGTATTATCCCGAAAAAGGAGCGCGTCTATAGCGAGCATGCCTCACACGATTCAAAACGTTTATGAGGATAGAACTGTCTCTTGGCCTTGATGTCTAAGAGATCTGTAGATAAGGGTGACAATGGCAAAAAAACTGCGGTGAAGCCCATAGAGGCAAAGCCGCGGGAGGCCTCGTCCGTCCCCCTAGGAAAGAAGGCCAAAGCAGCCGGCAAGGCCGGCATTTGGCAGAATAGCGATTTATATTTATACGCAGGATTGATAGTGGCGGCACTTTTCTCATTTTATCTGCGCGCCATTGTTCCCTGGGACCGAGTCTTCTCGGGCGGCAGAGTCATCTTCAGCAGCGAGACTGATGCCTGGTATCACATGATGCTGGCCAAAGGCACTGTGATCAACCTGCAGAGGATGTGGTTTGATCCCATGACGAATTTTCCGCATGGTACACCGCTGCACTTCGGTCCCTTCGTGAGCTGGGCCATTACCGTATTCTCCTACATCTTCGGCCTGGGCCAGCCCGGCAATCATCTGATTGAGGTAGTGGGTGCATTCTTGCCTGCCGTCCTGGGCGCACTCCTGGTCTTTCCCGTCTACTTCATCGGAAGGGAGCTTTGCGGCAAGAGCTGCGGCCTGGTCTCGGCACTGATCATAGCCGTTCTTCCCGGCCAGGTCTTAAGCCGCACTACCCTGGGTTTTACAGATCACCACGCTGCAGAGATCCTGTTCAGCAGCCTCACCATGATGTTCCTGCTCCTCGCTCTGCACTCAGGCAAGGGCATGAGCTTTGCGGCAGTGCAGAGGAACTGGTCCGCATTCAGGATGCCTCTACTCTATTCTGCTCTGGCCGGCGTTTCCCTGGGCCTTTACATCGATGCCTGGTCATCCGGATTTCTCTTCGAGGGAATAATTCTGCTCTTCATTATGCTGCAGAGCATCTTTGACCATATCCGGGGAAAGAACGTGGAGTACCTGGGCATATCCGGGGCCGTAGCTTTTCTTGTGGCCACGCTGCTGGTGCTCCCCTTTGTGGATTCCTACTACGGCTTCAACCACTACCTCTACAGCCTCTTCCAGCCCACCATTCTTCTTCTGGGCGTGGTTGCAGTCATCTTTTTCTCCATCCTGTCCCGGTTCATCAAAGAAAAGGGATTCGAAAGCTACTACTATCCCGGCGCATTGGCGGGATTGGCGGTCACCGGCACGACCATACTTTACTTTGTCCTTCCTCAGTTCACCAGGCCGCTCTTGGCGGGGTTGGCCATATTCCAGCAGAAGACGGGTGGCGCGGCAACGGTTGGTGAGGCATCGGCATTGCTCTCCAGCGGGGGACAGTTCTCCTTTGCCAGCGTCATCACATCGTTTCCGGGAATTGGCTACAGCCCTGATGCTACAGCTTTCTTCCGCCTTCCCGAGATCCTTGCTATCCTGTTTACCACTTTCACATTTGCCCTGATAGCGCTGATCTTGCTCCTCGCCAGAAATGTCAAGTTCCCAAAACCCGCTGAAATATTGATCTTAACCTGGTCTTTGATGATCCTCATCATGGCTCTCGCCCAGAACAGATTCACCTATTATTATGCGATAAACGTGGCCATTCTCACCGGCTTTTTAGTAACATGGGCGCTGCAGAGGTTCGGAATCAAGGATCTGGACCTGGATGTGGCCCAGGACCCGGCCAAGCTGATCGCCTCAAATCTCAAGATCATCCTGGCGGCAATTTTGATATTTTCATTTATTATCTATCCAAGTCTAAGCTGGAGCAAAGTATACGCTCAAAGTGCAGGCGGCCCGGATTCAGATTGGCTGACCTCAACGGCATGGCTGCAAAATAATACGCCAGAGCCCGGCATGGACCTTTATGAGAAATATGAGCGGCCCACCGGCGGCAAGTATGCTTACCCGGATGCTGCTTACGGTATTATGTCCTGGTGGGATTACGGACACCTCATTGAGTGTGTGGGCCATAGGATTCCCAATGCCAATCCCTTCCAGCAGGGAATCGGCAGCGTCACCCAGAACACTCCCGGCTCCTCGCCATTCTTCCTAGCCGAGAATGAGAGCCAGGCGGAAAAGGTGCTGACAAATCTTGATCTAAACCGCTCCAAATACATGAACACAAAGTATGTGATGATCGATCAGCCCATGGCAGTGGGCAAGTTCCATGCCATGGCTGCCTGGAGCAACATTCCCACTTCCAAGTACATGGCCGGTGTCTACCAGCAGCAAGGCGACAGTTGGGTTCCTGTGCAGATCTGGCGCGAGTCCTATTTCAAGTCCATGACGGCTCGCATGTACTTCTTCGACGGAACCGAGACTGCCGGAGATATGGGCGTGGGATTGGCCTATCGCGCCAGGGATGCAGGGAATGGAATCACTGTTCCCGTGCTCACCGAGGCGCCCAAGATCACAAAGAATCGTACTGATCTGGAAGCGTTCATCAACGAGAGCCGGAATAATGGAGATATTGCCGAGATCGCTGCCATGAGCCCTGCTAACCCCGCCTTCCCGCTCGATGCCCTGCAGCATTACCGGCTGGTGCATGAGTCCGAGACTGCTGTAACCAGTAATGGTCAGAAGTTCGTCAAGATCTTCGAGCATGTGCCGGGCGCGGTGATAAGTGGAAATGCCCCGCCGGGAACTAAAGTTGTAGCCGCGGTTCCCATAATGACCAATCAGAACCGGGCTTTCCTCTACCAGCAGTCCAACACCAGCGACGCCGATGGCCGGTTCATCCTGGTGCTTCCTTACTCCACGGAAGGGCCGATTGCCAGTGGCACTAATTTCGATACCAAGCCCATGAGTGCCTATCAGGTAATGGTTGGAGACAAGACCTATGAATTGAAGGTGCCTGAGGAGTACGTCCTTTCCGGAGCGGTCGTCACCATATGAAGCTCCTGGAAGAGATGAGTTGGCCGGAGATCGCTTCGGGCCTTAAGGAGACGCAAACTGTGATCCTGCCCGTGGGTGCAACCGAGGAGCACGGACCGCACCTGCCCACGATGACGGATACCATCCAGGCCATAGAGGTGGCGCGCGCTGTGGCGGCTGAGCGCCGCGTCTTCCTGGCCCCGCCCCTGCACTACGGTGTTTGCCGCAGCACGCGGGGCTTTCCCGGCACCATCACCGTGGGGCACGATGCCCTGCGTGCCTTCGCCAGGGATCTGCTCATCTCCTTTGCCGATAGCGGCTTTGCCCGGGTGCTGATTTTGACGGGCCACGCGGGTGGGCAGCACATGGCAGCTCTCGAGGAGGCCTGTCAGATGGCAGTGGAAGAGCGCGATTTCCGCGTGAGCCTGGTATCCTTATTTGATCTGATTGATGCCGGGGCCGTTGAGACAGCGCATGATGGCCACGCCGGGGAGATGGAGACCTCGCTCATGATGAATATTCGCTCCGATCTGGTCAAGGGAAAGCCGGCAGAGCACTTCCCGAAAAGGCCGCAGTTCCTGGTCATGAAAGATGTGCGTCATCTCATGGGAAACGGCATCATGGGCAATCCAGAGCCTGCAACGCTGCAGAAAGGAAAGCAGTTCTTCCAGATGGCAGTGGATGGCGTCATGGGGGCCCTGGATGAGCTGGAGAGTGATGCCTGGAAGAAGTGACTATATTCTCTTTTTCCTCTTTCTTTTTCTGTTATTCGACAGGTTTATAAATCATAAATCTAACCGAAAAAACGTGCCTGGAAAGACTGCTAAATGTTCATTTGTCAATCACAAAATCGGGCTCTTAAAGCCGGAGAGGTTGGCTTCAGGCATCTTCGGCCACTTGGTCTTTTCTTTCTTTTGATGAGAGGGCGGCAGGGCAGCAAGCAGTTGCCCTGTCTTCAGCTCTGCTGCGGGATGATATTATGTTATCTGAAAACGATGTCAAAGTTCTGAAAGCGATATCTGAAGGAGATTCTGATCCTCAGAGCATTGCCGAAAAGCTGGGAATGAAAGTAGAGGCGGTGCGAGCCTCAGCTGATGCTTTGGGCGAGCAAGGCATAATCCAGGTGACAAAGTCAGTAGAAGAGATCGTCTCACTGACCGAAGAAGGCACAAAGTACGCCAAAGAGGGGCTTCCGGAGAGAAATCTGTTCCAGTCACTGGGCTCAGGCAAGCCCATGTCCGAGTTGAAGGATCCGGCCCACAAGATCGGCCTGGGGTGGCTGCGCAAAAAGGGTTGGGCCACGATTCAGGGGGGCGAGATCAAGCCGCTGAACTCTGCCCTGAAAGGTAAGGATGAGGAGATACTGCAAGTTCTGCTGGCCGGAGCGAAGAGCAGTGCAGAGCTGGACAAAAAGGGCCTGGCTGATCTTAAGAGCCGGGGGCTGGTGGCATCCAGCAAGAGCAAAGAGTGGCGTTATGAGATCACAGAGGAAGGAATTTCAAGAATAAAAGGAACCGAACGAACAATAACGGTTGGAATATCCGCGGCTATCGCTCAAGGCATAACTCAGATCTCATCAGATCTTATAAAAAATGGCGAATGGGGCAAGGAATCAACTGACAACTGGGTAAAACTAGACGGCAAGCTATATACTGCTCGTCCCTACGACGTCACCCTGGCCGCGGACAGGATCTTCCCCGGCAAAAAGCACCCCTATCAGAGGCTCATCGATTTCATGCGGGAGATCATGCTGGAGATGGGCTTTGTGGAGATCAAGGGCCAGATAGTGCAGTCCAGCTTCTGGAACTTCGATGCGCTCTTCCAGCCCCAGGATCATCCCGCCCGAGAGATGCAAGACACCTTCTATCTGGACAGCCTGGCCGATATTCCCGACTATTCCCGCGTCAAAGAGATGCATGAATGCGGGGGAGCCGGCTCTGCGGGCTGGGGCGGATGCTGGAAGCCGGAGGTGGCCCGCCAGGAGGTGCTGCGCACGCATACTACGGGAGTGACCATCAAGTATCTGGCCGAGCACCCTGAGCCGCCGGTCAAGGCCTTCGGCATAGATCGCGTCTACCGGCGCGAGGCCATAGATGCCACCCACACCCCGGAGTTCGAGCAGTTGGAGGGCATTGTAATGGACAGGGATGTGACCTTCTCCCATCTTCTGGGCATCTTGAAGGAGTTTTATGCCAAGATGGGCTTTGAGGAAGTTCGCTTCCGGCCGGGCTACTTCCCCTACACCGAGCCCTCTGTGGAGCCGGAGGTTTTCATAGACGGCCTGGGATGGGTGGAGCTGGGCGGAGCCGGTGTCTTCCGAAAAGAGGTCACGGCACCCTTCGGCATTGAGCATCCTGTGCTGGCCTGGGGCCTGGGAGTCTCGCGGGTGGCCATGCTCAAATTAGGGCTCAAGGACCTGCGCCTGCTCTATCAGTCGGATATAGAGTGGCTGCGCATAACGCCCGTTTCCATCAAGCTATGAGGGATTGATCATGCCGGTTGTCAGACTTTATTACGAGGACATGGAGAGGCTGATTGGAGCCTCTCGCGATACAATCATGGGCCGGCTGGCCATGATGGGTGCAGACATTGGAAAAAGGGCGGAAGAGGAGCACGTGGATGTGGAGTTCTTCCCGGATCGGCCCGATCTCTACAGCGCCGAGGGCGTGGCCAGGGCCATGCAGGGCTTCCTGGGCCTCAAGACGGGGCTGGTGGAGTATCCTATTGTGGAGGGGCCAATCGTCCTGCAGGTGGAGGAATCGGTAAAATCGGTGCGCCCCATCATCGGCTGCGCAGTGGTGCGGGGGCTTTCGTTCACCAGCGAGGCCATTGAGTCTCTCATGGGCCTGCAAGAGGATCTGCACTGGGGGCTGGGCAGAAACAGACGCAAGGTGGCCATCGGCGTGCATGACCTGTCCCGCGTCACGCCTCCCTTCCGCTATTTCGGGGAAGATCCAGATATGAGAAAGTTCGTGCCCCTGGACTTTGCCGAGGAGATGAGCATGAAGGATATCATAATTAGGCATCCCAAGGGCAAGGGTTACGGCCATATCCTGGTGGGCTGCAAGCGTTATCCGCTTATTGTGGACTGCAATGATCAGGTGCTCTCCTTCCCGCCCATCATCAATGGCCAGCTGACCAGCGTCACGGAAGAGACAGAGGATCTCTTCATCGATGTCACAGGAACGGACGGCATGGTCCACAAAGCCCTGAACATAGTAGTAACCTCGCTGGCGGAGAGGGGCGGCAGGATCGAGAGCGTTCTGGTCAAGAGAAGCGAAGGCGATTTCATCTCCCCCAATCTGCAGCCTTCCGCCTGGACCGTGAGTGTTGCCGAGGCCAACAAGCTGATCGGCTTCGATCTAACCGCGCAGGAGCTGGCGGAATGTCTGGAACGGATGCGCTTTGGGGCAATCGCGAAGGGCCGTGAGGTGCGGGTGTTGGTTCCGGCCTACCGGGCGGACATAATGCACTCCTGGGACATCTTCGAGGACGCGGCCAAGGCCTATGGCTTTGACCGGCTGGAGGCGCGGCTACCTCGGACGGTGACTGTGGGCCGGGCCCACCCTTCTGAGGTGCAGAAGGCCGAGATTCGCGAGGTCATGGCCGGGCTGGGGTATCTGGAGACCATGCCCTTCACCCTGACCAATGAGAAGGTGCATTTCCAGTGGATGAGGCGCTCGCCAGAGGGCGCCGGCGCGGTTGCCGTGATGCACCCCATCAGCGAGCTGCACACTATTCTGCGCACCTCGCTTCTCTCCAGCCTTCTCGAGATCTTTGCCATGAACCAGCATCATCCTCTGCCACAGAGGATCTTTGCTGCCGGGGACGTCGTGGTGGAGAAGAAGACCCGCATGCATCTGGCGGCAGCCGGCATTCACAGCGGAGCCAATTTCTCGGAGATCCGTTCTGCCGTCGACGCCGTGCTGCGGGAGCTGGCCATAAAGGCAGAGATCGTTCCCTCTCAGGATGGAGCGCTTCTGCCAGGTCGGGGCGGGGATCTCCTGGTCGAGGGCCTCAGGATTGGCTGCTTTGGAGAGCTGCATCCGCTGGTTTTGAAGAGCTTCGGGCTGGAGCAGCCGGCCGTAGGACTGGAGCTGGAGTGGGGAGAGCTCTGAAAGGAGCTTCCCGTTCTTTTTTTTGGCTCTTCGCCATTTTCCCGTGGCTACCCTCGGGTTACTATGGTTTTCCAGTTGTTAGTTAGTCGCTCTGTGCGTACTCTGTGCCTCTGTGGTTGAAACGTCATTAGCTACTGGTTATAACCAAATGGTTTACGAATACAAACTACCACCACAGAGACACAGAGCGCACGGAGGACTCACAGAGGACTTTATTATTACCCACTCAATACCGCTAGGAGCCTTTTTTTAGCCGGGCAATTGGAATCATTTGCACATGGGTTCATTTTCATTCTCAGAAAGCGCCACCGGAAATGGATCAGATTTATCTGCTAATAATGGAATGTGGCGGCTATGAAGGTTCGAGATCTGATGAGCTATCCCATTGCCACAGTGCGCCCGGAGGCCACGGTGCTGGAGGCCGTGTTGCGAATGGGGGCGGAGAAGAAGGGCTGCGTGCTGGTGGCCAGGGACGGCCTTCTCAAGGAGTGCCTGGGTATCGTCACCACCAGTCGGATCTTCCTCAAGGTCTTTGCGGAAGGCCGGGACCCGGCGGCGGTAGCGGTCACAGAGGTCATGACGACGGGGCCACTGGTCACCATCGACCTGGATGCCTCCACCCGCGAGGCGGCTAGATTGATGCGAGAGCACAATATCAGAAGGCTGCCGGTGATGAAGGACGGGGCTCTGGTGGGGATAATCACCAGCAAGGACCTGCTTTCTTGTGTAGTGTGATGTTGCTGGAAAAAAGAATGCAATACTTCTGCCGGGCGGCAAACGCAGAATTTAAATAGCCCAAGGGTCAAGTTCAGGAGGTAAGTCGAGGTTGCCTAGCCTGGTAAGGCGCAGGTTTGCTAAACCTGTTCTCCTCCGGAGATCGTGGGTTCGAATCCCACCCTCGGCGCTTTCTTACGGGTATAGGACTTACGCACTTGGCGGAATCTTCTTATATTGTATAGTCTATATTAAGGCTGAAAAATAAATGGAATAGGACTGAACGTGAATCCAGCAAAATGCAATGATCTTGACTATATTCACTTTCTGATCGCATCAGCCGAT
>JAPKYA010000096.1 GCA_026394565.1 Methanothrix sp. | reverse complement strand
TCTGTTGATGGGATGATTGGCGAGCTAAGGAGAATATTCATTTTTTATGATATACTTTTAGGAATATAAATCTGAAGAAAAGTCTAATGTAATAATATGACAACTATAAATAGATTAAGTTAATTTAAGCAACACAGCATCGAAAATAGTAGAATTTTAGAGAACAGTGAATCTGGTGTTGATCACAATGGTGGCCGAGCCACAATAACTGACAGTACCATATCTAGAAACGGACATTACGATAGCCAAACAGCCACAGGAACTACTGGTGCTGGGATTGCAAGCTATGGCACAATAACGATAGCCAGATGCAAAGTCACCGGAAACACTGGGATGCAAGCTGGCGGAATTTCCAGTGGTCATGGAACAATGACGATAATAGATAGCACTATATCAGGGAACAAGGCAAAGTGGGCTGGCGGAATTTGGGCTAACGGTTATAGCACGACGACGATAACCAACAGCAAAATCTCTGAGAATACTGCTAAATACTTTGGTGGCGGAATTATGGTAAATGGGGCTGCTACAAAATTAGATTGTGATCCGAGTCAAGTATTCGGCAATACCCCAGATCAGATACATCCTCAATAGCAAGCATCTCGTCGTCCATTGAGATAAGGACGAATTGTATTTGATGCCTGGAGAAAATGCACAGATCCACAGAGACTCGATGAAGCTGGAATGGTGTTTTGGCTGGCTACAGAAGACATCAGACAAGATCTCCTGGCCATTTCCAGTTCTAGGGCATTGGTGCTAAAAGGCCGGGAATGATTTGCCTGGCCTTCTGATTCTAGGGCTACTTTATGAGTACGCCTCCAATGTGACTTGGTTACCCGACGTTTTCTGCTCGGCTTTTGCTCTCCCTGTTGATGGTACTTTTGCTTTTTTAAGAAAATTAGTCAGATCCTCGATAACTCTTCTATCGGCGCTTCGAAGCGTCATAAGCTCAAACATGCTCGCGGCTCGATTCACAATCGCCTCAGAAATGCACGAGTGCATTAAAATTTCACGCCGTGCATTTACCGTGCATTTTCTTTGGTTTTCCTCTCGTACTTCACGCTTCGTCCCCTTGTCCCAATCGGAGTTAGATGCCATTTCCCCTCCAGCTTCTTCAGCAGCCTGTAGGCCTGCGGCCCCGATATATGGCACAGCTCAGCAACTTCAGCCCGTGATATATCCCCGTGCTTTTCCACATATTGAAGAACCATCTGCTCCCACTGCAAAGGCTCGAATCCATGAGTACGAATATAAGCCGCTCTCTCGCCAAGCCTTCTGTAGGTGGATGTGCAGAGATGATATGCTCTTGCTTTTCCTTCACCCGAAGCTTCCAGTAAGCCACCTTCAACCAGGCGCTCCAGCGCGGCACGAGCCTCGTTCTCAGGCTTTTGAATGATCTTTGCTGCTTCTTTTGCCGTGGTTCTTCGTTCGAGATACACGTGATTTAAAAGAAGCAAATCATCCAGCCGGAAGGGCCGGCCTGCCTGGTTCTCTTCCACCACCAGCCGCACGAAATCCCGGTTTGCTTTCCCTCAATGCCTCTGGCCGTGCGCTCCACGATTCCGGCTCTCTTGAAGGCATCCGCAAGGACGGGACTTCGCGCCCTGGGAGGCGTGACCAGCAGGTTATCCAGCCGGACGCCTTCCGGAAAGCCGCCCGGATTGGAGATTTCGATCCTGTCCTCGTGCCACTGCACATGCACAGCCCCTAGTCTGGAATAATCGCGGTGAATCAAGGCATTGGCCAGACCCTCACGAAAAGCCTGCTCTGAGTAATCAGGAATTCCGATGCGAAAGTATTGCGTCCTCTCTTCCGAAGAGCAAAAGGCCGAGGACCCTAACTGCAGAGACCTCGTGGTTCGCCTCCACCGCCCCAAGGGCCTTAGCTATCTCCTGGTCCGGAAGCTCGGCCAGGGCGGCATCGCTTCTTCCCCGGCTCTCTCGTATCATTCTCCGAAACCGCTCGAACTCCAGAGGGTCCAGATCCTCCCAGCGAGCATCGGGCACCACCAGGGCGGAGTAATTCTGTATCCCCCGGTCGGCCTGGCGGGCGAGCATCTCTGGGAAGAGATAGGGCATGCACTCAGGCTTTCCCTTGCCTCCTATAGCCCGGCGCTGATACTTGCCCTCCGGAGTGCTCACCGGCGTTCGGGATGTGGGCACCTCGACAACCAGAACCGGCAGACCATCTATCTCTACGATCTCTACACGACAGGCCAGAGATGGGCGGGTGCGATTTGCGATGAGAGCTGAAACACGGTATGTGTCGGTCTTTTCTCCAGAGTGACGCGGCCTGGAACCGGTGATCCTGCTATCGTCCTCCACGCCGACCAGAAGCCATCCCGGCTCCACTCCGGATCGGTTGGCAAGGCATATGACTGCTTCCACCAGCGCCGAATCTGACAGGGCTGCCTTCTCCTCGCCCTTGAACTCCACATTCAGGCTTTCTCCTTTGGTTACAATTTCGCGCAAGAGTTCTGGTATCATGCTTTTTGCTCGCACATATTCCGGCTGATATGCAACAGTATCTCACAGAAAGGTGATAAAGGCTTCTGCCTGGCTTGAGGTACTTAACATACAAAAATTTCTTCTGAATTAGCACCGATATTTTTGCTTATCCCTGCTGGATCTCGGCCTTAGTATCAGTAAATCTCTCCCGCTCAAGGTAACGGCTCTTGCGGATATATTCTCGATATTTCGGCCATATCTAAACCCTCGCCTTCTGCTGCCGGACAAAGTGATCCCAGTTCCAGGGCTCATCAAGGACCTTAACCTCAACCTGGCGGATGCCAGGCAGACCTTCCACTCGGCGCCGGACTTGTTCGGTGAGATGGCTCACCATGGGGCAAGCCTGGGAGGTCAGCACCATGTCCACCTCCACTGAATCGTCGCCCCGTATGATTATATCTTTGATCAGACCCAGGTCCACGATATCAATGCCAACCTCGGGATCAAGCACGTCCCGCAAAGCCTCTCGGATCTCCTCCTCCCGCTCCATCTGGGCCACAAGCCTCTCTGCCTCCGGCCCCGGCAGAGCCATTTGCATGGAGCGCAGCCGTTCTTCCAGCCGGTTTTGCCGGTCGAGCAGCCTGCTGACCACGCGCAGCATGGGATCGGGCAGATTGGCATAATTCAGATCTGTTCCTGTGGCTGGGCATTCAGGCTCTGCAATTCTTCCTGGCACACCGACAACGGTTGCTCCGGCAGGAACAGGCCGGACCACCACTGAGCCCGCGCCGATCTTTGCACCTTTTCCCACAGTTATCGGCCCGAGGATGATGGAGCCTGCTCCTATGACCACGCGGTCCTCGATGGTGGGATGGCGCTTGACTTTATCGAGACTGGTTCCGCCCAGCACCGTCCCCATGTACATCAGCACATCATCTCCCACCTCGGCCGTCTCGCCTATGACCACCCCCATGCCATGGTCGATGAAGAAACGCTTACCGATTTTTGCACCAGGGTGAATCTCCACGCCGGTCAGGAAGCGGGCGATGTGAGAGCTGAGTCTGGCCAAAAAAAAGAACTTATGAGTCCAGAGGAAGTGAGAGATCCGGTGCATCCAGATGGCATGCAGCCCCGGATAGCAGGTGATTACCTCTAGGGTAGACTTGGCAGCGGGGTCTTTGTCAAAGACGGCCCGGATGTCCTCTCTGATGCTCATCTTCCGCCCACCTCTAAAACTCGAAGAGCTCGGTGCTGAGGTAGCGCTCTCCGGTGTCCGGCAAAATGACCACAATCTGCTTGCCTTTGTTCTCCGTTCTTGCGGCGAGCTGCAGTCCCGCCCAGGCGGCGGCTCCTGAGGAGATGCCGACCAGGATGCCTTCTTCTCTTGCCAGCCGGCGAGCAGTCTTTACGGCATCCACGTACTCTACCTTGACTATCTCGTCCACCAGGTCAAGCTTGAGAACGTCGGGCACGAATCCCGGCGCCAATCCCTGAATTTTATGTGGTCCCGGTTTGCCTCCGGAAAGAACCGGCGAGGCGGAAGGCTCCACGGCCACTGCCTTGAAGCCCGGCTTCCTGGACTTTAGGACGTCAGCGATTCCGGTTATGGTTCCGCCGGTGCCCACACCCGCCACAAGAATGTCCACCTTTCCGTCCGTATCCCGCCAGATCTCCTCTGCCGTGGTCTTGCGATGGACCTCGGGATTGGACGGATTTCTAAACTGCTGGGGAATGTAGTAGTAGCGAGGATCTTTGGCCAGCATCTCTTCCGCAGTATTCACAGCTCCCTTCATTCCCTGGCTTCCCGGAGTGAGAACCAGGTCCGCGCCTAAAGCCTTGAGCAACTTTCGTCTCTCGATGGACATGGTTTCAGGCATGACCAGTACCAGCTTGTACCCCTTGGCTGCACTGACAAAAGCCAGAGCAATTCCGGTATTTCCGCTGGTCGGCTCAAGGATAATGGTGTTCTCCTTGATATGACCTGCCTTTTCTGCCGCCTCAATCATGGAGACGCCGATTCTATCCTTGACGCTGCTCAAGGGATTGAATGATTCCAGCTTTACAAGTACGGTAGCATCCAGGCCCTTGGTTATTCGGTTCAATCTTACCAGAGGCGTATTGCCAACAGTCTTGGTTAGATCTTCATAGATCTTTCCCATAAGTCAACCTCTCATTTAATGAATTGCCATCTCCCTTACCCTTCTTCGAAAAGATAAAGCTCCTTATTGCGGCAATTTTGGCTAATTTTTAATTCCATCTACCAACCCCTGGCTTGCAGAGCTTCCGCTTCGGGAATGCTGGCTGCATCCAGGCCCTTCATGGCGGCACCGAGACCTTTGGACACCTGGACTAAGAGCTGCGGATTGTCAAAATTATATTCCTGAGCCTACAAAGACGCCATCGGCCCCCAATTGCATCATGAGGGCGGCATCGGCCGGTGTAGCCACGCCCCCTGCGGCGAAGTTGACCACAGGCAGGTGCTGCAAACGTGCGGACTCGACCACCAGATCATAATCGGCCTGTATCTCTCTGGCGACTTTTTGCAGCTGCAGATCATCCATGCCCTTCAAGCTCCGGATCTGGCCCAAGATCCCTCTCATGTGCAAGACAGCCTGGCTCACATCGCCGGTTCCGGCCTCGCCTTTGGTTCGGATCATGGCCGCGCCCTCTTTGATGCGACGCAGTGCCTCGCCCAGGTTTCGAGCTCCGCAGACGAAGGGAATGGTGAATTTTGTCTTTTCGATATGAAACTTGTCTGCCGGCGTGAGCACTTCAGACTCGTCCACCATGTCTACCCCCAGGGCCTCCAGAATCTGGGCTTCCACGAAGTGGCCGATTCTGGCTTTGGCCATCACCGGGATGGTCACGGAATTGATGATGTCCTCAATTATTGACGGGTTCGCCATGCGGGCCACACCGTCCATCTTTCTGATGTCCGCAGGAACCGCATGAAGGGCCATAACTGCGACCGCACCCGCTTCCTCAGCTATGGCCGCCTGTTCCGGATTTGTGACATCCATGATCACGCCGCCTTTCTGCATCTTGGCAAAGCCGCGTTTGATTAGCTCAGTGCCAAATCTCAGATTTTCTAGTTCCAGTACCATGAAATCCTCCGGCCCCTCGGGCCGATTTAAAGCTGGACAAGCCTTGATAATCCGATTAATAGCTTTGCATCGAGGCAAATCATCCGGCTCTTGGCTATTTTTGCCTCAATCTATACTTTTACATAACTGTGCAACTAATCAAAGATCAAAGAGGAATGAAATGAGCGATAAGAAATATGGAATTGGCACTCTAGCGGTTCATGCTGGACAGGAGAGCCCCGATCCCACGACCGGGTCTCGAGCCGTCCCTATCTATCAGACCGCATCTTACGTATTTAAAAGCACAGATCACGCCGCAAATCTCTTTGCCCTCAAGGAATTGGGCAATATTTACACCCGGATCATGAACCCCACCAGCGATGTCTTCGAGAGACGAATAGCCGCTCTCGAAGGGGGCAGTGGTGCTCTGGCAGTAGCATCCGGTCAGGCCGCCATCTCTATTGCACTTCTGACCTGATCAGCGATGACTTACTCCCTACATCTCTCGTTAACCTGCAAGTCGAGTCTCCTCTTTGAATAACGCACTCATTCCGATCTCCTTCAATGTTGCAGAAACAGAATCTGTCATATTGAGGTACCATGTTTTGACCTCGTTGCCAAATCGAACCTCTACTCTTTGCACCAAAGCCAAATCCCGCAAAAACATATCCGCACTTTCCCAAGATCCTTCTTTGCCAGAAGCCTCTTTAAGCTTCCATTGAAGCACAGCCAGTAATCGATATGCAAGCATGCAGACGAAAAGGCAAGCTTTAACTCGATGCTCCAATCTGTGGCGAACAGGCTCGACCTCTTCTTGTGTTTTTAAAACACGGAAGACTTTCTCTATGAAGTCCTTTTCTAAATACATGTTCACAGCATTATATGCATTTAATGAGTAATCAGTAGATAAAATGAGCCATTTTCCATCATATTTTTCCGCTGATCGGAGTTTCTGCCGATCGTAGCTCCAATCAATTCTTGGGCCGTCTTTTTTCCTGCTCACGCTGACATCAATAAAGCCAGACCATTGTCCGACTATATTTTTTATTCGATCATGGAGTCGTTTTTCGGACCAGCTTTTTCCAGTCTGGCTTAGTTCCTTGAGACTTTCTCCGATTACAGCAAGCGCCTCATTTCTTGCATCAGCATCCCTCACACTTCTTTCACGATTGGCATAAACGATCGTGGAGCGTTCTTTTCCGAAAAGTTCATTTTCGGTCTTTACCGCATAAATATGACCTGCTTGACTGCTGCGGACAAGCGAATCAGGGCCAATTGGGATTTTGGTTTTGCCGATGATTTCTTTTGCTTCTTTCGATGTTTTGGGTACGCCGCATATCAGTTTCCATCCAGACTCATCTACCGTTTGCACATGTTTTTTTGATACGTTTCCACGATCCCAGATTAGAGTTCCAGGTTCAATGGTCGTTTTAGATAAGCGATTCAGCAGGTTTTTCACAGTTGATATGCTATGACGGCTTCCGTTGTACACAAAATGCGAAAGTGGATATCGATCTCGTTTTGACACAAGAACCGCAAGGTTAGCTTGACGCCGACGAATTCTATCTGGGTTATATCCAAGCTCAGCAAGAGGGCAACTAACTCCGAAAAACAGCAGAGTTGTAAGGTCGTAAGCTAACGTCTCTTTTTCATCAGCAGGGAGTGGATGGCTTTTTCGCCATCTATGGTACAGAGCGTCATCTATCCTCGAACTCAAATCGGTGATATAAGCTGCGGTCTTGTCTTCTCTGCATACGAAATCAAGTGCAAAAAGGAATGCATCCTTTGTGAAGACTTCTGCGGGAAGGCCTGCAAGATATGGGAGATCTGTAGTTGGCACCCATCGCTCTAGCATTGTAGCACTGTCTGGGTCGATCGCACGGTTTATTGCCCAAACGGTCAGCAATTTCCCTGGCGAGACGCCATTTAGACCCGAATTTGAGCAGCAGATTCCGTCGATTATCTGCATAAAACCAAGATCCTCGGCAATCGACCAAAGCAATCGAACGTCGCCTGCTCGATATGATCTGGATAAATCAAGTCGATCTATAGCCTTCTTACGAGGTTTGCAGCTATCGGATTGGGCATCTTCTCGTCCAATATAGCGCACGAACTTGCTGACTACTTTTTTCCCTTCCCTTGTGGTTTTGTATTCCTCAAGGTAAACATGACCTCCTCGCTTGCGCCTTTTGATTGCCATGTGGGGAGTATACTCCCTACAAGCATAAATAAATTTTGGTTAGAAGATAATTCAAGCTAAGGTCTTATTTTGAAAAATTAGTTTTAAAAATGGCTTATTAACAGACGAATAAATTTAAGTGGGGAGTAAGTGCCACGCTGTTCAGGTCGTGACCCTCCGCGCTCCCGATGTAATAAACCCCTACTCGTTAGCAGACCAAGAGGTATTAATAATCCCGACGAAGATGCATTGCTTATGAAGACAATTATAATTCTTGCAAGCCTCTTGGCGGCCATTTCTCTAGCCGCTGCTTATACTCCTGAGCAACAGGCCACAGTCGACGGCGTGCGCCTGTCCTTCCAACTAGGGCAGGCATACGACAAGGCCATCCAGGGCCAGGATGTCCCGGCCTTCAATGCCCTGGTCGATCAGTGGAATGCATGGGTCGTTAAGAATTTTGGAAACGACACTGCTTTGCTCATGGCAAAGATAACCGCGCCGATCAATTTGCAGAAGCCCTATGTCGCTGCCAACAATACCACAACAAGCAAGGGCATAGCCCATAATATCGATAGTGAGGCAAAATATACTACTAACGACGTCAATCTCATGCCAGATGCAGCCATAGCAAAATATGCAGCGTCGGAGCAGGGAAAGGCCATCGGCTCTGACTTCCTGGGAGGGGTCTAAGCCGCAGAATAATGGCTAATTTTTTTTAAATAAATGAAAGAAAAAGAAGGCGATAAAAGCTTCGATCTTTTTACCGCGACATAGCCTCTGTCCGGTCTTCACACATTCGGCTCCAGCCTTCTTCTCACCGATTCCGCATGCGCCAACAAGCCTTCCGCCTCGGCCAGAGTGGTTATAGTATCCTCTAGCCCCAGGAGCCCGTCATCGGTGATCATCTGTACGGAGATCTTCTTGGTGAAGTGGTCCACATTAAGTCCCGAGAAGACCCGAGCATAGCCGGAGGTGGGGAGCACGTGATTGGTGCCGCTGGCATAGTCGCCAGCCGCGACCGGCGTGAACTTTCCCAAAAAAACGCTGCCCGCGTTCCTTATGGATCGCAGCACCCCCATGGGATCATTGGTGATGATCTCCAAATGTTCAGGCGCAAAGGCATTGCAAAAGTCAAGAGCCTCGTCCATGTCGCTGGCCACGAGAACTGCGCTGTGCTCCAGACTCTGCGAAATGATCTCGCTTCGCGCCGCGCCGGCGGCCTGAATCCTCAATTCCTCGACCACGGCTCCGGCCAAAAGATCATCCAGAGAGACCAGCACTGAGATGGACTTGGGATCATGCTCCCCCTGGGCGATCATGTCTGCGGCGATCACTCCCGGATCGGCGGTCCGATCGGCCAGGATGAGAACCTCACTGGGGCCCGCCGGAAAGTCGATCTCCACGCTGCCCCGCAGAAGCATCTTGGCCGCAGTGACATAAACATTGCCCGGCCCCACGATCTTTTGCACCCGCTCTATGCTCTCGGTTCCCAGAGCCATAGCAGCTATGGCCTGGGCTCCGCCAACCTTGTAAATCTCATCCGCGCCGGCCATATCGGCAGCCACGAGGGTGAGGGGAGTTATGGAGCCGTCCGCCTTGGGGGGAGTGCATACCGCTATCCTGGAAACACCGGCCACTTTGGCGGGAATAACGTTCATCAAAGCAGAGCTGGGATAGGAGGCTCTCCCGCCTGGCACATAGGCGCCCACCGAGTCAAGGGGCACGACCTTCTGGCCCACAGAGACGCCGGGAGCAATCTCGGTCATCCACAATTCCCGTTCTTTCTGCTGGTTATGGAACTGGAAGATGTTATCTGCCGCATCGGCTAAGGCTTCCATGAGCCTTTCCTCCACCAGATCGTAAGCTGCATCGATCTCTTCTTCGCTCACCCGCAGGTCATCGAGGCGCGCCCCCTCAAACTTCTCAGTGTACTTGAAGAGCGCCTCATCTCCCCTGCTTCCCACTTCCATGACAATCTCATTAACCACGGAAAGCACATCGGAAATGCCCACATCTCGGGAGAGAAGGGCTTGCAGATCCTCATCCTTCAGCTCACTTAGCGTCTTTGTAATCATCTCTAGTTGCCTCCAATAATCAGCCCGATTCAAGCAGATTCAAGCGGAATTGCTCCTGCCCCTCTGTCCTCTGTAAAGGGAGACGACACGCTCCAGGCTGTCCGCCTCCTCCAGAGATTTGTCGTACCTTACGGCCACCATCCTGGGAAAGCGCAATGCATACCCTGAGGAGTAGTTGGTACTCTTTTGTATCTCCTCGTAAGCCACCTCGAAGATCACCGCCGGCTTGATCTCCACCTCCATGCCCTTCTCCAGCAAAATCAGTTCCCGGAACATCTCAGTGAGTTCAGCCAGAGCCTCATCCGTGAGCCCTGTGGCCACCCATCCCACATCTAAAAGATTGCCGGTCACTGTGTCCCGGCATCCCAGCCGGTAGGAGCCTAAAAAGCTAGCTCTGCGGCCCTCGCCCCATTTTGCTCCCATTACCACCAGGTCCAGAGTCTCCATAACCGGCTTGATCTTCAGCCAGTTCTTGCCCCTTTTTCCCGGAGCATAGACTGAGGAGGGATTCTTTAAAATAAGCCCTTCGTGGCCGGCAGCCAGAGCCTGGCGGTAGATTTCCTCTGCTGCCTTTGCGCTGTCGGACTGGACATGACCGGCAAGAAGAGCGGGATATGCAATCTTCTCCAGGAGTGCTCTTCTTTCGCTTAGGGGCAAATCGGTCACGCTTTTGCCGTCCAGATAGATCAAATCGAACAGGAAAAGGCGCAAGGGAATCTGGGCGGCAAGCTTTTCTACATTGTATTTTCTGCGAAACCGTTTCAAGATTTCCTGGAAGGCCAAGGGCCGGCCGTCTTTGTCGATGGCCACTGCTTCTCCATCCAGTATGGCGCTCTTTGCGGTTATCTCCTTGGCTGCCAGGACGATCTCCGGCAGGGATGCCGTCACATTCTCCAGGCGGCGAGAGAAGATGCGTATGCTGTCCCCCTCTTTATGAATCTGCACGCGAGCGCCGTCATACTTCCACTCAATGGCGGCGGTGCCGATATCAGCCAGCGCGGCAGGAATGCTCTCACCCAGTTGGGCCAGCATCATCTTGATGGGATGATTGATCATGATGCTCAATTGCGAGAGAGTGCCGCGCCTGGCGGCAACTGCTACCTGCCCCATATCGTTGGTGAGGTTATAGGCCCGCTCCACGCTCTCTTCATCTGCCCCGCTTTTGGAAAAAGCCCGGGCAACAGCATCCCGCACGCCCCCTTCACCTATGCCGATCCTCATGTCCTCTATGGCCAGGCGAGCGATATACCTGGCCTCCAAGGAGCCTGCCTGGCTGAATAGAAATTGCAGGTTTTTGACTTTGATATCCTGGCTTCTCTTGCCTGAGGCACGAGCTATTGCCACAAACCTCTCATAAACATTTGCGATAGAAAGCGGCTCCTCTTTGAGGAAAGCGGCAAAGCCGAGAGGCCTTCTCTTCTCCACAATGCCGGCGGCAACCAGGCCCGGATCACCGGTGGCGCGAAGCATTTCCGAGATCTGCTCGGCCGGGCAGCCGCAGGCTTTCGCCAGGGCCTCGTAGAGGATGCGAGGCCCCACGCCCATAACCAGATCGAGGCTGGGCGGGAAGAGAGTGCCCATGGCATAGCTGCAGGCCACAGGGAGCTCTGCCTCGTCCAAGCCTGCCAGGAATGCGGCGACCAGGTCGATCTTCTCCAGGGAGCCGGATACTGCCTCTACCTCCCGGCAGAGCTTTGCAAAGGCAAGAAAGCTGGTCATTTAGAATATGGCATCGATGCGTTTCGTCCTGTAGATGCTGACGATGTCTGTCAGAATGGCGGAAGCCGTCTCGATGGAACCGGCACCAAGGCCGGTTACAGTTATGGTTCCCGATAGATCGGTGTAAATAGCCGCCGAGTTCAGAGTTCCAGATACAGCTATGGGGCTGCCCAGCGGTACCAGAGTGGGCCGCACGGTGAGAGCTGGCACATCTCCGATGAGCTTGATGGCATAACCGCGTTTCTTGGCCAGGGCCAGGGCCTCGGGAGTGACGCCGGTGATGCCCGTTACATCCACATCGCTGTACTTGATGTTCATGTTGAAGAGCGAATTGGCCAGGATGACCACCTTTCCGGCAGTGTCAACGCCTTCCACATCATAGCTGGGATCGGCCTCGGCGATCCCCAAGTCCTGGGCCTCGCTCAGAGCATGAGTGTAGGGTATCCCCTCCTCGGTCATTCGGGTGAGGATGTAGTTGCAGGTGCCGTTGAAGATGCCGCGTATCCCCAGAATGGTGTTGCCCACCAGTGTGCGCTCCACCAGGCTGATGAGGGGCATGGTGCCGCCTACGGTGGCCTCGAACTTCATCATCACGCCATTGTCCTCAGCCAGCTTTTTCAGGCGGCTGTAGGAGACCACCAGTGGGCCTTTGTTGGAGGTGACGACATGCTTGCCGCTGGAAAGGGCTGCCTCCATGTGCCCCAGGCCAGGTTGACCGTGCACGATGTTGGTGGGAGTGACCTCGACCACCAGGTCGGAGTCGATGGCCTCAATGGCCTCTTTTCCCAACATGCTGGTGTTGGCCACATTGGCCAGCGTCCTCTCGCCCAAGATCTTCTCCGCGTCCACGCCGTCCTCTGCGACCACGGTGCCGGTGTGATCGGTGACGCTGATCAGCTTAAGGTTCAGGTCCATATCCCTGAGCAATTTTTTCTTGCGATTGAAGACATCTACCACGCCGTGGCCGACGATGCCGTAGCCCACCAGGGAAACCTTGATGTCTCTCATACTCATACCGCCTCCGCTTCAATCGGCTCAATTACGAGCAGCTTCTTCTCGGCGCCCACTTCGCGCAGAATGGCCAATGCCTTCTGGATCTCGGCCTTGCCGGTGGCGCGGATCTTGAGATAGGCGGAAGACGGCTCGTCCACACCAGTCATGGTCAGAGAAACGTCCATGACCTCGGCAAAGCCTGTGGAGTCGATGCGGTTTACGGTATCTCCCAGATCGCTGTGCAGCACATGGCCTACCAGCACAACGGAGACTGCTTCGAGGAGCCGGTCCTCGCCCGCCCGCACCACTGAGATGCCGCTCTCCTTGAGCTTGGCGTTGACGGTCTCGATCTTGGACCGGTCCATCTCCACTACAAAGCGAACCGGGATCATGCCGCGGGGTGTCTTTCTATCCCTGTGGTGAACCACGCTGATGATGTTGGCCTTATTATCCCTGAAGGGCTGAAGCGCCAGGAGAAGCTGGCCTGGTATGTCCTGCAGCTCTAAATCCATGGAAAGTCGCATAGCATTCCTCATAATATGATGGACGTGTGGTTTATGTAATGGGAAATAAAGGTTGTGTAGAGACAATGCAAAAACCGGCGGCCTACATCTCACTTTCGCTCTGCATGGAGTGAACTACCGCGTCCTGAAGGATGGGGACTTCCCGCTTCGTCCTTCGCAATCCAACTATGGTATTAGCTATGAGAAAGCGAGTGATATTTGCGGACTATGCATGTCGACAGGTTATGTTTGGATCCGGAAATGGAATGCGGGAGGATATGAAGGATTGAAAGATAAGGATACAAGAACAGGACGACCGCCGAGACTCAATGATGAAAATATGATGAAGCTCAAAGAAATCTTGGAAAGCAAGGCCTATTGGACTACTAAAGAGGTCCTCCTGGAAATAAAAGCGCATTTTGATATAGATCTATCAGAAGACCAGATAATAAATATATTACGAAACAAATATAATATGCTGTTCTCAAAGCCTTATCCGATGGACTACAGAAGACCTGTAAATGCTGAAGATCTACTGGATAACCAATTAGATCTTGTTTTGTCTTTGCTTAAGGAGAAAGGAATCAAGGAAGAAGAGATAGCAATCGGCTTTATTGATGAAGCCAGGCCACAAAACACAGCGAACACGGTCAGAGTTTGGAGCTTTGAAAGAGTGCGATCTATAAAAAATACAACAAAATTCGATACGAATACTATTGGATTCTACGCAATAAAAGGAAATAGTGTAAGTAAGTTCCTTGATGATTCAAAGGCACCAGCAATAGCTGGCTTTTTAAATGATATAAAGACCTCAAATAATGCATATCAGGCGATTGTGATAGTCACAGATAATTTCTCATCCCACAAAAGCGCACTCGTTAGGCAGACGGCCAAGGAACTTGGCATATATCTCGTTTATCTTCCACCGTACTCTCCAAATTTAAATCCAATTGAATTCATCTGGAAATCTATAAAAAGAGTACTATCTATATCTTTTGTCCCAAATCTGGTGGAGATGAGACATATCATCACAGAGTCTTTTTGCAAGTTCGCAGAATGCAAAAGTTATGCAGGTTATTGGATTGAAAAGTTTATATTAAATAATAGATATTATAAAAACTTATGCGGATGACTATAA
>JAPKYA010000020.1 GCA_026394565.1 Methanothrix sp. | reverse complement strand
TCCCAAATCAGGAGGAGATGAGACGTATCATCACAGAGTCTTTTTGCAAGTTTGCAGAATGCAAAAGTTATGCCGGTTATTGGATTGAAAAGTTTATATTAAATAATAAATATTATAAAAACTTATGCGTATGACTATAATCAGATCCAAAACTAAGTTGAATGCGTATGCCCTTTATCCCCGATGCAAGCATCGGGGTATTGCGATAAAAATAAATCCCAAACGGAATAAGAACATTGTACAGGCTCAGCAGCTACCTCCGCATCCCCAGCCCCTCCGCCTTCCTCTCCCTGGCCTTCCGCCTGGCAGCCTCAGCATCCATCTGCCACACGGTCAGGTCTTCCAACCGGGCCTGGAGCTTGAGGGCCTCGGCATCTGCCCTCCATGGAGAATAGAATAATAAAAATGTAGATAAAAGCGGACTAATGCGTTGCATCCGTGACCATTGAGATTAATGTGGTTTTCCGAGGAGTCTCTCAACCTTTTACAGTGCGACTCTCGAATAAGGGGGCAGTAGTCCCGCAAGAGCATGACATAAAGCGGCGGGAGATAGGAGCGCTTAATAACTTCTACAGCCACTTAATACTTGGTGAAACTCATTGCCAGACCAAGCGGATATTCGCCGAAGATGTTTCAGCAAAAAGGTTGAGGACCGTCTAGAGGCTGTAAAGCTTTTACCTACTCTTCCGGATAGAACCGCTGCTTGGCGAATTATTATCCGATTGATTCATGACTCAGATAGTGAAGTAGGACGCCAGGCTGCACAGGCTCTGGTTTTGACCTTTCGTAGTCTTCCAGATAGACAGTATGCCTGGCTAGATCTTTACAGGCTGACCCAAGACAAGGACGATAAAGTACGGGAAAGAGTAGCGTATGCACTGGATGTGTTCTTCATATTCTTCCCAGATAAAGCATGGGCCTGGCGAGAGCTCCTCAAGCTGACACAGGATAAGAACCGCTCAGTTCGTTTGATAGCAGCAAACGCCTTGCAGTCAGTTATATTCTTTGTCTCAAATAAAGAAGAAGCCTGGCAGGATCTATGCAACTTGGCCAAAGATAACGATAGTGAAGTACGAAAGAAAGCTGTAGAAGGAATATGTTGGAGTTTTACTCGGGCTCCTGATAAATTGCTACTCTGCCAAACTCTCCATGATCTGGTGGATGATAGTGATAATGAAATAAGAATGGCAGTTGCACGCGCTTTAGGTTCGTTTTTCCCTTATTTTCCCAGAGAACAAGTCTGGCAGGATCTCGATAGATTGACCAGAGATAGCAATCCTTCTGTACGTTCATATTCCCTCTACTCATCGGCTAAATCATCAATTTTCAAGGCTACGGAGACAGATAACGATAACTCCTTCCAAGAATATCTGGTACAGGCAATCGATTTCTTTGAAAGATCTTCAAAAGAGAGTTGGTACAATCCTGCGAAGTTCTGCCTTCCCTTCTACAGGTCATTCTATCTTATAATGTTCCGGGGAAATGAAGCTCAATCTGAGGCAAATAGCTATCTAATAGAGGCAAAAGACGCAGTAGAACAATCAAAAAGTAAAGAAATCCTATTTGAAGCAGTGAAAAGCCTTTCACAGGCCTTAGTCAATGTCCAGAAAGCAAAAGATGCTACGATACAGGATAGGCAGATCTATCTTGATGCCTTGAGAAAATCGTGTGAAAGGGCGGCGGGCTTTGTGTCTGAGGCCGACGATCGCACCCCTGGAGCGGCGAGGACTATCGAGAGAGGCCTACACATAATAAAACAGAATATAAGGGATGAACTGGCGGAGATCGAGACGAACAGCATCCGGCTGCTCGAAGCCACGAGATATACCCCATTTGAATCTATTACCAATAGGACCGTTGAACGAATCAGGGGACTGTCCGGGATCGAGTACGGGTCTAACGCGGAATCCATAATGGATAGTGTGGTTCAGGATATCATAGCCATGTGCAGATTCTTACCCGAGAAAAGTAGGGAGTCTGTATGCGGGCTTATGGACTGGGGTACCTTGGACTTTGAAAAGAAGGTGCTGCTTTTCAGAAGAGCAGTCACCTATTGCGCCAACCAGATGGAGAACTTCTCCATGCAGATCAGGGATAAGGATGATCAGATCGCTTATCTAAGGGGTGAGGTATTGGCCCGGCTTGAGACCATTAACTTCCATATTTTTAAGATCAATATTCGGTCGGGAGATGTAGCCCAGAACCTAAGGAGCTTGGAATGCGAGCTTCAGAAAATGAAGAAAATAAAAGACGATTTGGACCGGGTGGGACGGAAGCTGGACGATCTGGGCATTCATCAGCAGCAGGTGCTATGGGAGCTACAGGAGAGTACGCCCAAGCTTATAAGGGAGCTCGAAGAGATTATCAAAAAGGATGAACTCGATGATTCCGGGAAGCAAAAAGTTCCACGTGGCTTGTGGCATGAGCTCCTAAACAGGTTGCAAGCCTTAAAAGCGTCGCCTGCAGGGGCCACCCTTGACCTAGCAGCAGCTCTATCTTCTATAATTAGCCTTATACTGACCATCCATCCCATGTATTAGCTTTCTAATTCTTGTACTTAGGAAATGATTATTTGGAATAGTTCGCAGCCTCTGCTTATCGATGATAGTCTTACCGCTGAAAACAAGGGGGGAAGCAGTCCCGCAAGAGCCTGCCACCCGGCGGCGGGAGATCGATGCTGTGCTGCAATCCTGAGGGGACGCAGGCCAGAAATCCGCGATATACCGCAGGGCGCTTTTCATCGCACCGCCCGGCTTTGACCCTTGCCCAGGCACGATCATCAATCTTCTGCTCCACGGTAGCCAAGCGCCTCCGCCTTCCTCTCCCTGGCCTTCTGGCGGGCTTGTGTAGCATCCATCTTCCTGGCGCTCCCCAGGTGCACATTGCGCGTCTTACCGCCCTCGCGCCAGGACGCCATCCAGTAGGTATAGATCTTGAAGCCTTTCCGGCTCTGTTTGACCTTCTTCATCTCCCATATCGTCAGGTCCTCCAGCCTAGCCTGGAGCTTGAGGGCCCCGGCCTCTGCCAGGGCCGCCTCCGCCTCGCCTTGCAGCCTCTCAGCCTCCTGGCGGACCGCGGGTGCACGGGCGGCCTTCTGCAGGGCTCGGGCATCACGGACCAGCTCCCGGGCTTCCTTCTGGAGGGCCTGGCGACGGTCGCCGGATGGGGTGCGGTGCATTGGAGAATGGTTCTATGGCATTTTACTTAAAACTTAGCATAATGTCATAGAACTATATGCGCCAATTTCTAGTTGCCACTGGAAATAGAATAATAAATAGGTCGATTAAATGAACTAATGCGCTGGAACGAGCTCCACCGATCATTTAGCTACACCGCGACAAAAGGGGCATGAGCAGGGGAAAGGGAACAAGTCGAGGCGACACCAGAGTAGAATATCTACTTGGATCAGACCTTAATTCGTTTGAGATAGGTCTGATTTTCGGAAGTTTCTCGGCTTCGAAATAGGACTCGTTCTCCTACTTTCAAAATAAAATAGAAAAAGAAGGCTACGGCTTATTTCTATTATGCCAATAGCTAAGGTGTGAAGAAGGAGCAACTTCAGGAAATCACTCACAAGCCTGATGGCCCTTTCAGTTATCACCCCATCCAACCATCTTAAGACACCTGTCATATAACCGATTCAATCACTTCAACGATCCAGGACTCAAATCTAAGTGAGACCCTCTTTGGCTGAGAGCCTTCTCGAATATCATAGATTTTCTTTCCATCCTTCAACTCAGAGATCTGATGCATACGCATGGACATTTTTCCGTTTGTATCAGTAAATGTCCATGAGAATGCCTCGCCGTTATTAGGAGACCCAATGGGTTTCGCGGTAGGCTCATTGATCTCCACCTCTGCTATGCTCAGCCCTATGCCTCGAATGTTACCGCTGAAGACATCTGCCAGAAGGTCTTGGCCAGCTCCATAGAGTTTGAGCTTCGTGGCAACCTCAGTTGCCACCTCGAAAGTCTCCCATGCCTGTGCATGCACATCGTCGTTGTTGCCACAGGCCAGCACTTTAAAGTCTATCAGTGCGTCGGACTTCTTTGCTTCTTCGATCTTCGACTCCGCAATCTCGATCAATGCGGGATGAACCGAGGAGTGACCAGAATAGTCGCCCACATCCGCTTTAATTAAACTGATCGTGATTCTATTAGGCATTAAGATTTGATTTCTTTTCCCATGATTAATAAAGTTAATTCGCAGGGCAAAATATTCTTAGGTCCGCAAATTATTGTGATAATTAAGTCCGTGTGCAGGTCTCCGGGCATTCCTCTTTCTTGCCAGCAACAGTCCTGTGCATGTGATTAAGTTCTATGTCATTTTACTCAAAACTACATTTTATGTCATAGAACTAAGCTTGGCTTAATGCGCGACTCTCGTAACCTGGGGCAGTAGTCCCGCGATTGCCCGACACCCGGCGGCGGGAGATCGATGCCGCTCAGTAATCCTGAGGGGGCGCAGGCCAAGAAGCCGCAAGTATCCCACAGGGCGCTTGCATCGCACCGCCCGGCCTTGACCCCAAACTGGGCACGATCAACTCATATCTTTACGATTTCTGCATTTTCCGGATCCAGTCCGCTCCATTTTACCTTATATCCGAGCATGCTGATTGCCTGGCTGTAAGCTTTTATTCCATATCTCTCGAAGATCTTGAGGGCATCACTATGCTTTGTCACACCTATCAATTCGCCTTCTATTGTTTCGAGGACCTGGTTGCTTACCATCTGGTCTCCCAGTAGTGAATAGTCGGGATCTTTCCGGCCTTTGACCACTTCTTTGAGAGCCTCTATACTAACGCCGTATCTCCTGGCAATCTCATCGAGCTGGATAACACTCGCGTCGCCAAATGAAATTTCCATACCCTTCAGCTTTGCAATCTCTTCCGCCTGCTGACTTTCCTCATATCTCCTCAGAATCTTGATGATCGCCAGATGCGGAATTTTTCTATCATAGAAAAGGAGGTTGTCTGCCTGGAATTCAGAGCCCGTGCATGCCAGGTTTCTGTTCACGAGGAGGATCATGCTTTCCTTTTCTTGCAGATCATTTAGCTTCTGAATCTTATGCTTGAGATATTCAGGTGTCCAGAAGCCGATGATCTCAACGTATATCCTGGTGCCGCTTCGCTCCAGGGAAAAGTCTGGAATAATGGCATACTGGCCGGCTTTCAATACCGTCGGCTCTCTTTGAACTGTCCAGCCCTTGAAACCAAGCTGATAGAATTCCTTCTCAATGGCGCTATCGAAGGCCATCTCCGCCTTTTCTAACTCCGTGCCAAAATTCGGTCTCCTGGTATGGTCCAGAGTGAAATCGTAAATCCTCTTTCCCTGGAATGTTTTCCTGGATATGCTGGCCCTCAGACTCCATTTGGAGGACTCCATTATGGCGGGCAGCAGCTTTGCGAAGGAGGAGCCATATTTCTCGGTGAGCTTGAACAGGGAAAGAGGCCCTTCCAGGGATATCTTGCCATCTTGTATGGAGTAGATGAGGCCCAGCTGTTTGATTTTCCTGAAAACCGGCTGGTAGTTATCTTCTATCTGAATCTCCATTCCCGTGGCCCTGAAGAGCAAAGTCTGAGCCAGAGATAGATTATAATGCCTGAGCATATCCTCGGGAGCAATGGTTTGAAACGCTTTTATGACGAGGTTTCCTTCCTGGTCGGCCCAAAGAGCCTTTTCCAGGTCAACAGGCTCGATCGATAGCTTCCTGGCAATCTTATCGAGAACCTTCTCCCTCTCTTCCAGGTTGGTAACAAATCCCCTGGATTCCTCAAAGACCATCTTCCTGGCCGCAATTGAATCGATAACAGCGTCCGATTCTATCGAGCATCTCCTCTCCAGGATCTGGGCCAGTCCCCTGATCAAGCGGTAGTTGATCTCTTCAGTGCCCTCCAGCTCTTCGATAAGCTCATCGTATGTCCTGCCCACATGCTCCTGAAAAACTGAAATAACCGAACGGGCAATCTCCAGGTTATCCTGATCCAGAAGAGCATAAATCGGCTCTATCTTTCCCTTAGAAATCTTCGTAACAAGCAGGTCGCTGGTAAGCATTCTTTTTTATCCTATTGCTTCAATGGTCTTTTTCTTCTTCTTGCCGTGTTGACCTCACTTGTTTCAGCGGATACGATCTCGTATAGCACCGCTTCCTTCCCTTCTTTCTTACGGAGAATCCTGCCCAGCCTCTGGATAAAAGCCCTCTCGCTCCCCGTCCCGCTCAGAATTATGCCCACATCCGCATCCGGAACATCTATGCCCTCATCCAGGACCTTGGAGGTGACAACGGCCCGGTAAACACCGGAGCGGAACCTGTCCAGAGTCTCACTTCGTTCTCTCGTCGTTGTTCTATAGGTTATTGAGGGTATCAGGAATTGCCTTGAAATTCGGTGGACCAGCTTATTATGCTCGGTGAAGATGAATATCTTACTCCCGCTATGCTTTTTCAGGACCTCGGCGAGTTTCCGTGTCTTCGATACGCTGTTGTAGGCTACGTCCCTGGCTTTATTCCTGGCAAGCAGTGCCCTTCTGGCTCCCGGATCTCTGCCGCTCCTCATAACCAGCTTCTGAAAGTCGGCTGGACTTCGGATGGTGAGTTTGATTTTGGCGAGATAGTCTGAGAAAATTGTTTGGTTTTTCTCATATTCCGCTTTCTCGCCTTCGGTTAGCTCAACTGTGATCTTCTCAATCCTGAAAGGTGATAGATGGATTCCTGTAAGCTCTTTTACCCTCTTTTCGAAGACCTTGCCGCCTACGAGCCGGTTAAGCTCCGCATGAAGACCATCCTCTCGCTCCAGGGTAGCAGTCAGGCCCATCCGATAAGGAGACGCGAACATCTCAGCTATGTTTCGATACCCTGCGGCAGGAAGATGGTGGACCTCATCAAAGATTATAAGGCCAAACCTATTCCCGAGCTTATCGGCGTGAATGTATGCGGAGTCGTAGGTGGATACTGTTATGACTTTTATGTCCCATTCGCCTCCACCCAATACCCCGACCTCTGTCCTGAACTCTTTCTTCAGCCTGGTGCGCCACTGATCCACCAGATCGAGAGTTGGAGCTACTACCAGAGTTGGGGTATTCAGCAAGGATATGGCTTTTATTCCGACAAGTGTTTTGCCGCTTCCTGTGGGAAGAACGATTATGCCACGATTGCCATTAGCTACCCACGCATCCAGGGCCTGGTTCTGATAATCCCTCAATACAACCATGCTTTGCAGTTCAGGACAGGGCAAGAGATTGAGAACGTCATCTCTAAAGTCAAAGCCGGATGCTTTCAGAAAATCGATAATATCCCTGTAATACAGGGCCATGGCTCTGAAGGTCTTGGAGCGCTCATCCCAGGTAGAATTCGGGACCCGGACGCCGCCTTGAATCTGAATTGTCCCCTTATCAAAGGTAAGCTTCATGATCTATTGGCTCTAGTTTTTATATATCAGAGTTGATACTCTTAGCCCGATCAATCTGATCTTCTTATTGCCCCTCAAGAAAGCATCGATCAGTCTCCTGGCATTATTCCTGAGAATATCCAGGTCATTTGTTGGAAAAGACAGGGACCTGGCGCGAGTATAGGTATCGAAATGCTCGTACCTGATTTTAATGGTGATGGTTTTAAATCGGAATCCATTCTCGATCAGTTCTTTGTGTATCTCCTCCGCCAATTCATCCAGGATCCCAAGAATTTGGCCTCCATCGTCTACATCCTTCTCGAAGGTCACTTCCCTGCCGATTGATTTTGTCTCATACTCCTCTATGACCTCACTGTAATCGATGCCATTGGCGTATTCATGAAGCCTGCTGCCCCAAACGCCAAAGAGTCGAGTTAATTGCTCAGAATTTATGGCGGCCAAATCGCCTATGGTCTCGATTTTGAGGTCTTTTAGCCTTCTCTCGGTCTTAGGCCCCACGCCCGGTATCTTCCTGACTTTCAAAGGAGAAAGGAAATCCTTTGCATCCTCTTCTCTAATTACAGTCAGACCATAAGGTTTCTTATAATCGGAACCGATCTTGGCAAGCATTTTATTGGGCGCGACACCAATGGAGCATGTCAGATTTTCCTTATCCAGGACCTCTTCCATCAATTTCCTGGCAAATTCGCTTGCCTCATCGAAGTCCTTTACTCGACTCGATATGTCGAGGTATGCTTCATCTATCCCGCCTTGCTCAAATTTATCGGCATGACTCTTGAGAATTTTCATTATGCTATTGGACGACGGGATATAGAGGTCGAAATGAGGTCTCAGATATACTCCTTCCGGGCATAGCTTCCAGGCTCTGGATATAGGCATGGCTGATCTGATGCCGAACTTCCTGGCTTCATAGGAGGCGCTGCTAACGACGCCTCTGCCTTTGCCTTCTTTTGGATCCGCTCCAACAATTACCGGCTTATCCTTTAATTCCGGAAGCTCCCGAACTTCTACGGAAGGGAAGAAGGCATCCAGATCGACATGGAGAATTACTCGCATAATGCGTCCAAGACTAAAACTCCCCGAGCGTGAATTGATCCTGTAGCTGGATCTCTTTGTGCTTGTGCTCTATCGAAAGCATGTCCATCAGCAGAAAGGCGTTCCTCACAGACTTGGATCGAGCATGGTTGTTGAAGTACACCCTCACCTTGGCGGCCTTCAGCTCGGCCTCCTTGATGCGAGGCACCCAGGACTCAAGCTGCTCCTTCTTGTAGAGATAGTCGTATCTATTCAGCCTGTGGTCGTCCTCTTTCTCGCCCTTATACCAGATATCGTAGTTCCGGCCATGGAAGCGCACGTAGGCATGATCCGCAGTCTGCTCCATGCCCACATGAAGCCCAGGGCCATCGATCAGGACGTTGGCGACATTTCTCTCTCTCAGAGCCTCCAGAGCTGCCGGATCGATCTCCTTGCGGCTCTCGTCCAGCCAGCTCCTGTGACGAAACTCGACGGCGTAGTTGTACTCTTCGTGAGAAACGGCATCCAGAACACCTTTCAACGTAGCGAGAGCGGAGCCATCATTCTTGAAATAGGGGGAGAGCTGTAGCAGCACGCCGCCCAAAAGGCCTGCCTCGGCCAGGGGCTTCACGCAGGTCTTCTCGAATGAGGTAGCCCAGAAGATAGCCCTATCCGGATCTCCCTCCACGAGCGCCTTGTGAGTGACGAGCTGGGGCACTTTGACGGAGTACTCAAAGCCCTTCAAATCCTTGGCCTTCTTTATCCAGGACTGGACCTGCAACTCGCCCGGCGGCCGGTAGAAGGTGCTGTTGATCTCTACTGTCTGGAAGTAATTTGCATAGTAAGAGAACCAATCGCCCTTCTTCTTGGCCAGCTTCATTGGGTAGAATCTCCCCACCCAATCATCGTAAGACCAGCCGCTGCAGCCCACCAGGATTGTCATTGTTATCTCTTAAATCCAGATCTTTGAACATGAAATTTGGATTAAAATTTATATCCCAGCTCTTTCGCCTTAGTAAATGCCGATTCAGCTTCAGAGTCTCGATGAAGTTTCTGAAGTCCGATGCCTTTGCCATACCAGGCTTCACCATCATTTTTGTCTATCTCAATCGCCTTATCAAAGTCTTTAATAGCCTCATCGTCTTTACCCAATAACCCAAAAGCAGAGCCTTTTCCTTTCCAGGCAAGGGCATTTCGTGGATTTATCCTAATGGCCTCTTCATAACACTTGATCGCTTCGTCGCGTTGGCCTAATCCACTGAGAGAAAGGCCTTTCATAGTCCATGTATTCGAATCGTGCGAATTTATCTTGATAGCGTTGTCATAACATTCGATCGCATCTTTGTATTTGCCTAATAAATTCAGAGCATGGCCCTTCCCTGTCCAAACTAATGCTCGTTTTGGGTCGATCTTGATTACTTTGTCATAGCACTTAATAGCCTCCCTATATCTGCCCGATAGAAAGTATGCATTGCCCTTATCGAACCATTCTCCTGTGGTATTCGCCATAGCAACTTATTGTCAATGTGATTTAAGAAAAAGCTTTTGAGGTATCGGAAGAATTTGCACATCCTGATAGGCTTCGGATGCATTCCAGTCAAGTGCTATTATAGTTAGCGCTTTGTCTCTTCAATCACTTTCGCTCCGCTCCCGGCTCGCCCTCATATCCTCGCAACTCCTGCCTTTAAGCATGGACTTCGAGCTTCTTCCCACGGTCTCCCTCCGGCCCAGGTCCTTCAATGCCCTGACGGCTCCCAGGGAGATGTTCATCCAGGCCCTGAACCGCAACCTGAACCTGCAACGGTTCAAGGTGCTCTACGTCACCGGCAACTCCTCAGCCATCCTTTCCAGGCTGGACCGCAGGTTTGAGGACCTGGAAATCCGCAGAGGATTTACCGTCTTCCAGCTCATGACCATCCTGGAGGAGGCCCACCAGTCATTGATTCTCATCGAGCATGACCCTCTCCTCTACGATGACGCCCGAGAGATGACCGAGTACGTCTCCCATGCTCTGAGCGATGCCGCAAAAGAGGCCGCCGTGCTGCTCTACGCCTCAGGGATTGACCCTTTCTTCGAGGACCTGGTGCAAAATGCCGACCGTGTGTTCTACTTCGAGGAAGGCCCCCGTGAAATTCCACGGCTGGCGGCCAAAGCTCACCCGCGGGCGAGGGAGACCCAGAGAACGCTGGAGGCATACTCATGAGGTGGCCCTGGAGGCTGCGGAGAGCGATCGAGCCCAGGCCGATGGTAAGCAGAGCCATGGAGCTGGAGACGGCCAAGGAGATTCTGGCGGAGGTCTTCGGTGCTCGATCCGGCGAGGTGGAAGAGATGATCCAGAGGCGGCTGGAGGAAAGGAGCTGGGACGAAGAGAAGAATATCTGTCCGGATGAGAACGAGGGAAAACTATGGCCGGCGACGTTCTGCCTGGGTGATTAGCTATGGGCCGAAGTTTCGAGAGCGTGAGGATGGGCGTAAAGGACGTCTCTGCCAGATGGCTGAAGGCCAGCCGGGCGCTTAAGAAGGAGGACCAGGTTTACGGGCAAAGGGTGGCACAGATGGCCCAGAAGCACTCCAGTGAGGCTTTCTATGCGCTGGATGATCCTCTGGAGGCGGCAGTGTTCTCGGTGCTGGTGGAGCTGTTGAGGGAGCTGGAGAGGGGGCGAGAAGAATAGACATATGTGGATTTTCGACTCTTACTACAAGGGCTGTGTGGAGCTGTGGGGCCGGAAGAGAGGACTCACCAAAGCCAGCGCCGCCTATCCTCCCTCGTTCTATATGCACCTCAAGGATCCTCCTGCCCATAGGGAGATGATCGAGGCCCTGGAGAGCCGCTTCAAAGCACAGGAATGCAGCTTCAGAACCATCTTCGGCACCTTCCAGGGCCACAGGATCTACGCCAGCCGCAAAGTTGCCGAGAAGATCGAGATCCAGACCCGCCACCAGGCCGAACTCTACAACGTGGACGTCCGCCAGGACCAGCGCTACCTGGCAGAGCATGACCTCTTCCCCTGTGGAGATCACGACGAGTCCCGGTTCTCGCCTGACTTCGAGATCCCTTTAACCAGCCTGGAAATACAGGTGGCTGGAGATCCTTCTATGCCCAGGGAGATCTCCCGCGTCGAGGTCCTCAATGGTCGCAAGCGGAGGCTGGAAGGATCTGAGAGACTGGTCCTCTCCGATCTCCTTGATCTCATCAAAGCCCACGACCCGGATTTGATTCTCTGTCCTCATGCCGACACCTGGATTCCTCTCATGGTTCGCAAGGCCAGAAGATACGGCCTGGAGCCCACCATCAGCCGCACTGGCTTCTTCAAGCCGATGACCTCCAAGTCCTACTGGAGCTATGGAAAAGTCAACCATAAGGACGGCGCTCTCATCCCAGAAGGCCGGGTGCTCATAGACACGGCCAAGAGCTTTGTCTATGCCGAGAGCGGCCTGAAGGGCGTCCTCATGGCCTCCCGGCTCTCCGGCCTCTCTCCTAATCTGACCTCCCGCTTCACTCCCGGCACGCTCATCTCCAGCTACGAGGTCTTCGAGGCCCTGCGCCGGAGCGTGGCCGTGCCCTTTCGGAAGAGAGATGCTGAGGGCCACAGAAACATCTCCGAGCTGAGGGCCTGCGACAGGGGGGGCATGATCTTCCAGCCGGAGCCGGGCGTCTACGAGAAGGTCCACCAGATCGACTTCACCTCTCTCTATCCATCGATCATTGTGAAGTACAACCTCTCCCCCGAGACCATTGAGCATCCTGAGCTGAAGGGCTTTCTCAGCACCGTGCTCTCCTCTCTGCTCAATTTGCGCATCGAGACCAAGAGGCTGAAGAAGATCAACCCGGATTATGCCGGCATAGACTCGATCCTGAAATGGATGCTGGTAACCTGCTTCGGCTATACCGGCTACAGGAACGCCAAGTTCGGCCAGATCCAAGTGCACGAGAGGATCACGGAAATCTCCAGGGAGCTGCTCATGCAGATCAAGGAGCTGGCCGAGGGCATGAACTTCGAGGTCCTGCACGGCATCGTGGACTGTTTATGGGTTATGGGCGAGCCCATAGCGAGCTTCAAGGAGGCCGTGGAGAGGGAGACGGGCATCCTGACCGAGGTCGATTCCTACGACTGGATCGCCTTCCTGCCCATGGCCGACGGCTACAGGGGCCTACAACCGCTACTTTGGGCGGCTGGACACGGGCAAGATGAAGATCCGGGGCGTGATGGCCCGCAAAGGAGACACGCCCGAGTATGTGCTCCGCATGCAGAAAGAGCTTTTCAAGGTCCTGGGCGAGGCGAGGAGCCGGGAGGAGCTGAGGTGGATAGAGCCCAAGGCCCGAGAAGTGCGCAGGCGGTACATGGACGAGCTTGTAGAGGCAGACGTCCGGGAGCTGGCCATTCATCGCAGGGTCAGCAGGCTAAGCTATTCGCGAAGGTGTGCTGAGGCTTCCGCAGTGCAGGCTCACCTGAAGCAGGGAATTCCATTGGCGCCGGGGATGAATATAGGCTATGTGGTGAAGGACGCCAAAAAGTGGGAGGTGGAGCCGGAGAGGACGGCATCGGAGTTCGATATAGGGTACTACGGGAAGCTGCTGGAGAAGGCCTGGAGAGAAGTGGCGTTTGTGTTTGAGTGCAGCGATCAATAGGGTATTCCTGATGAAGGACCCGGCAGCAGTCGAGGAGGCGGGGGGCCTGGGCGCAAAAATATTAGAGGGCGAGGCAGTCTTCTGATCAGAGGACAGAGACGCGCTGTGTTCCACCTCCCTTTTCCGACCGTCTCCTTTTAGTCATCATGAAAGATAATGATATATGTAATAGGAAGTGAGAAAAATGTATAAAAAACTTGGAATATTGGCAATAGCGGCAATGCTGCTATTGGCGGTAGGGTTTGCTGACGGAGTTGCAGCGTATAGCAAGCGTGAAACTATTGAAAGAATGCCTATTCCAGACGTTCTGGTCGCAAATAACAGCGAAAATAATCTGGTCCCAGTTATAGCTCCGCTGGACTCTGGAACAGGATACCTCGGGGACATTACGATTCAAGGAACAGCAATCAGCAGATTCGACCGGATCGGGGCATGGGGTTGGAATGTTTATGTAGATAATGTCTTGGAAGGGCCAACTGAACTGAAAGACAAAACAATATCAATCTACCTGACTTCGGCTGATCCGACAGTGTATCCCAGGGGAACCATGGACTCTAATATTAACGTCGGCGACATTGTAGAGGCCTATGGTG
>JAPKYA010000123.1 GCA_026394565.1 Methanothrix sp. | reverse complement strand
CTGAAATATAAAGATGATACAGGCAAAACATATTACAATTGTCCCGCAAAGCATGCTGGGCTCATAGATCGCGTATGGTCCCTGGAGCATCTTCTAACGTTTCCCTATCACAAAATACCAACTGGTTAGTTACTCACGACCGAAATCCTTGAAACAAACGAAATCAGTGAGACTTTTATTGCAGAAGTGATTATGTGACGAGGTTTCCCAGGGACGTGCCGAAGCGAAAAGTGATAAAGGCTTTGGAGTTTCTGGGATTTGAGATAATCCGGGAAGGCAACCACATTTCCATGAATAGGATAAATCCTAAACCAAGACGCCCTTAATTTTGGCGAAATCGACCTCCTTACAGGAAGCTGCAAAAACCACAGTGGTCCGGCTCGATGCCCTCCTGCCCATCTGAGCGCACCGACCCACGCGGGCGCAGGGGCGCGGGCCCGGGCGGGCGACCGTCTCGCGAGGCGCAAGATTCTTGCCTATCTCGTGAAGCATAAATAGATAAGCAAAAAGAAGGATTTTTGCAAAGGAAGGTTTTAGCTCATGTCCAACACAGAGAAATTCCTAAAAGAGGCATTTGCCGGCGAGTCGCAGGCTAATCGCAAGTACAGCGCATTTGCAGCCAAAGCGGATAAAGAAGGATTTACCCAGGCGGCCAAGCTCTTTCGGGCGGCGGCGGCAGCAGAAGAGGTTCATGCCGTAAATCATCTTCGAGTTCTAAAAGGCATCAAGTCCACCAAAGAGAACCTGCAAGCGGCCATATCCGGAGAGGACGAGGAATGGGAAGCGATGTATCCGAAAATGATTGAGACTGCCAAGGCAGAAGGCAATAAGGCGGCAGAGACCTCCTTCCATTATGCCAATGAGGTGGAGAAGATTCACTCCCAGCTCTATAGGAAGCTCTTGGGCGATCTGAGCCCGAGCCGGGAGACCTTCCCCTACTACGTCTGCCCCTACTGCGGCAACACGGTGGAGCGAGAAGCGCCCGGCGTCTGTCCTGTGTGCGGAGCAGAGGGCAAGCTCTTCATGAGAGTGGACTGAATCCTCATTTTCGAGAGGATAAAAGTAGGCCCGTCTCCACTCGCCTTACAATTTTATAAGCTTTGAGGCCCATAAGATATTACTATGAGCAATGATCTGGGCGTTTTGTCTGTTTTCAAGAGAGAAGAAAATATGGTCTTGAAGCGGATAAGATAACGAACGGACAAAGACTACGCGGAAGAAGCCTAAATTGATGGAAGACGAATTGCAGAAAGAAGAATCGAAAGATAATTCAATCAGGGTCGATCTTGTCCGATCCTGGCAAGAAGAGCAGATAGTGGACCTCTATCGGGCCGCAGGCTGGTGGAAGGAGGAGATGGATGCGAGCAAAATCAACGACTTGATCCGGGGAAGCTTTCTATTCGCCGTGGCGATTGATATTTCTACCGGCAGGGCCGTGGGAATGGGCCGTGTGATATCCGATGGGATTGCAGATGCGTATATTCAGGATATGGTGGTGCAGGGCGACAAGAGGGGCTGGGGAGTGGGAACAATGATTCTCACCAGGCTTTTAGAGGAGTGCAGATTTCGCAAGATCTCCTGGATCGGCCTGATAGCGGAACCCGGCAAAGAGGTATTTTATAGGTCACTGGGATTTTCGCCCATGCCCGGACATGTGCCCATGCTCTTTCATGGGGAAGTAAAAGAATGCTGAGCGCTGCAGACTTCAAGCCGGTTGCTCTTTCGGACCGGGATTTCTTTTACAAGCATTACCAGAGCTACCGCCAGGTACACAGCGACAATACCTTCACCAACATGGTCTGTTGGAATGATTATGCCCATTACAGGTACGCCTTTGTGGAAGGCTGCTTGGTCCTTTCCAGCACCATTGCGGAAATGACCCGATTCCGGCCACCCATCGGTCCTAGAAATCCCGAGCTTCTCGCGGACGTCCTGAGGCTTGCTGCCAAGAGCGGGGAAGAGCATCCGTTCGTGATCCTGGACCCGGAGACGAAAGATTGGATAGCCGGGCTCTATCCGGATCTGCAATTTTATGCGGAGAGAAAGTACTTTGAATATGTTTATCTGGCCTCGGATCTGGCGGAATTGCCGGGCAAAAAATATCTAACCATCAGGCATCAGCTTAATAAATTTCAGAAGACCTGCATGCCCCATATCGAAATGATCAGCGAAGAAAATCTTGACAAGATCAAGGATTTTCTAGACCTGTGGTGCGACTGGAAGGATTGCGACTCCGATCCGGTGCTCGCCAGTGAAAAAGAGGCAGTGTCCTTTGCCCTATCGCACTATGAAGAGCTACAGCTCTCCGGCCTTGCCATCCGGGCCAACGGCAAGATCGGGGCCATGTCGCTCTTTGAGGAGCTGAATGATGATACGGCACTGGTGCATTTCGAGAAGGGCCTTCCCGATTGCAGGGGAATCTACCGGGCTGTCAATGCCGAGACCGCCAGGATCCTGGCCAGAAATTATATCTACATCAACCGGGAGAGCGATATGGGCGTGCAAGGCATCCGCGAGGCAAAGACGCGCTATCATCCCCATCACATGGTAGAGGTGCATCTGCTCAAGAGGGATGAGCTGGAGAAGGTGCTGTAAAGCCAGGGGCTAAAACCGCTAATATCACATTTAAGTGCACCACTTCCCCTCATTGGCAGAGGCGACAATGGTATTGGAGAATTTATTAAAGGCTCTTTGCCCTCGGCCTTTATAAACCACCCAGCCAATAAGGCAGTCAAGCGGAAGCAAAAAGGCCTTTCCCAGGCTCTCCAGAGCCGAATCTTTAAATCCAATCTTCTCGCCCTCTTGACCCAATACTACTATATTCAAGAGCATCTTCCCCAGGGATTGACCTCGGTAGCCCTCCAGGGCCGTCCAATAGACGAAGAGAAGAGCCATCAACAAGCCCAGGCCGACTGGACTGAAGCTGTATGTCCGCGAAATGGTTAAAAGACTGGCCCAGAGGATGCCCACGAGAAGGACGTCAATCAACCAGGCCCAGAATCTGTCTTTCCAGCATGCTCTGCATATTTTATCCATGAAAGATCTCCTGCCGGGTTTGTTCTGATTTAACTGAACATACGAAACGTGCGAAAGGCACTTAACCCTTGTGGTCTTTCGCTCCAGGCGATGACAGAGGGCTCTATTTTTTAAAATAGAATCCACAGGTGTGAATAGTATTTAAATCCTCGGGCGTCAGTGGAAAAGCTTTGCATATGCTGGGCCGGATCCTGTATATCCTGCAGCGCTTGTTTTTGGAATCGTGGGCGAGGCACAGCTCACAGCATTTGCCGCATCGGACACACTCACCGCTCCTCTTAACATGCCACGCCAAAACCTGCTTATTCCTCAGGTACCAGACAATCCTTCTTCTAATCCATCCGTCTAACATGGGAAACCCGCACATAGGCCCGGTGCTGCCGGGGCTTCTTATCCTCGCCTTTGGCCACGCATCCTGAGCCACGGAAACGGTTAAAAAGATTACGGCCCGCTCAGGCTCTGTCCCCAAGGTTTATCTAAATGCAAATAGATCATGCATATTGAGCAAACCATTTTCAGGTGATGCAAGAATGAAGAGCCTTAAAGGTACCAAGACCGAGAAAAATCTGATGACGGCATTTGCTGGAGAGTCACAAGCCCGAAATAGATATTCATTCTTTGCCTCTCAGGCAAAAAAAGAGGGATATGAGCAGATTGCTGCCATATTCCTTGATACTGCCGACAATGAAAAGGAGCACGCAAAAGTGCTTTTCAAGCTGCTGGAGGGCGGAGAAGCAGAAGTTTCCGCACATTTTCCAGCAGGAGTCATTGCCGGTACTGCTGCCAATCTTAAAGGGGCAGCAGAGGGCGAGCGGTACGAATATGCAGAGATGTATCCATCCTTCGCAGAGATTGCCAAATCTGAGGGCTTCCCAGAGATTGCTACAACCTTCCTCAACATAGCCGTCGCGGAAAAGGGGCATGAGAGAAGGTACCTCTCCCTGAAAAAGAATCTCGATGAGGGCACGATCTTCAAGAGAAGCAACAAGATAGTCTGGAGATGCCGCAATTGCGGGTACATGCATGAAGGTAATGATGCTCCGGTGGAGTGCCCGGCCTGCAAGCATGAGCAGGCATACTTTGAGGTTTTTGGCGAGGTTTATTAGAAATGAAACGGATGACATTGATTATAGTAGTACTGGTAGCTCTAGTCCTTTTGGCGCAAAGCAAATCATTAATTAATCTAGGGGGCAGGGAAGGAAATCTGCTCTTAGGTGGATTGACAAACAATTCGACCAGCAATTCATCGATCAACCTCTCGCAGAATGCTTCTGCCCTGCATCTCGGTGGAGATGATGGAAACTCATTGCTGCAAAATCTGACAAATGAATCAAAAAATCTTTCCGAGTGGGGTTCCAAGCCTCCTGTGGCTCCATTGCCTCCCAATTATGATCCTAAGAGCGCCCAGACCTACGCGATCCTCAGAATGAATCACATGGGAGATTGAGAAATACTTTAGGAGAATTTGGATGAAAGCAACATTTGCCGCAATTATTTGCATATGCCTGAGCTTCATGTGCATTCCACTATCTTATGGATTTCAAAGTGTCGGCGATGACTTCGGGACTTCATGGCTGGAGAAGTACGGGACCAAGCCCATAAGCACCCTGGAAATTGCCAACAATCTCTGGAACTGGGGGGCTGCGCCCAAGGGATTCGCGCTTCATAACGGCACCCTTTACCCTCCGGGGACGGAGCCTCAATGGTACTATCCCACTAGCTACACGGACTTTACACCAATCATCATAAATCGAACGGATTCAAGCAAATTTCAATCCCAGAACAGCTTAAACGTAGATCCGTGGCTGCTGGCCCAGCTTTCGGGAAGGCCTGTGGCTCTGGTCAATGAGCCGAAGAGCTCGCTGTTTTAGTCTTTTTATTTTTTGTTATATGATTGAATATCAATAGATATCTTATCCCAGCGAAGCTATTCTCCGGTATTTGAATTCGCATTTTTTCGCATCTAAAAATGTGATAAAGTCCTCTGCAAGCGAGAATTCATAGGAGACTATGGCATCGTTGGCAAGAGAGATTTTGACTGCATTTGGACCGGTTACTCTGTAGGTACCTACATCCCATATGGAGAACCTTTCCGGAAAATTTTGGGTAAAATAGAGACCACCTTCACGAAATTCAATTCTGTCGGGATAACTCTCGCTGCATTTTGATAGCGATTCCTTCTTCCATGTTCCAATAATCTGCGAAATTTTTTCGGCCATTATCTCCATCTCCTTTTATTTTCCTGCAGAGGTCTGAGCATACGCCGGAAAAAATGAAATCAGGCGGCCGGAGCAATTTGCACAATCCGACCGCAGCTTGATCTCAAAGCGAGTCCAAAATGCTCTGGAGTGCGTCACTAACATCCAGAACTTTTGCCTTGCTCTTGATAGTATCTGCAATCTCTTTTCCGGGAGCGCTCTTCGAGGCTTTTCCTTTTGCTAAGAGCTGTGCTGCCCTATTGATCTCGGATGGGGTCATCACTGCCGTCTCATCGATCAGATTGGCTGCAGCCGCGAAATCCGGCTGGCGACCTTCAAAACGCTCGGCAAGACGCCTGGCCTCGATATAGGCAAAGTGCGGGCGCAATACCGGATTTCTTAGGGCGGATTGAATGGCCTCGACACCATCGGCCATATGATCGCCATGCAGCACCAGAGTCAATAGTGAATCGGGAGTTGAAAGGACGTCCAGTGCTGCTCTGGCATGATCGTCATCAATCGGAGCGGTCACTATGACACTGGTCTCGCCGGCAACTCTGGCTTCTACGCCGCCTATATCCCAGTGAATCTCAACTATGATGCGATGTACGCCCGATGCGGAGAATAGCGCACCTTGCCCACCTCGCAGCAAAGTCAAGGAGCTCAACACGCTCTTTCCTGGATCAAGGATGCCCTCCGGAGATCTGTCGACACACCGGATAAGCGGTCTGAACGTCTTTTCATTCCCGGAAGGATCTATTACACTTCCCTTTACCAGACCGCTGTCCAGGTTCAAGGATACGGGGGCGATCTGAGGCTCGCTTCCTGAGTTGAAGAGCTCCAATTTAATTCGCACAGGAGCGCCCAGGGGGATGGACTTAAGCAGAGGTGTTACGTATAGCTCCAATCCGCTGACCTCAGCCGCCATGTCGGTAGGACTTATGGACGGCGTGGCATTGGATGCGGTGCCGAAAGCCGTTCCTCCCGGTCGAACGAAGATATCCGGATAGTGACGCAACTTCTTCTTGTCGTTGTCTGCATAGGCCCATTTTATGCAAGCCGGGAAGGTCTTCGGACAGGAGGCAGAGATGACATCGGTTGTATTCATAAAGCCGTTGTCTATAGTGTTGTGATAGAGGCCCATGGCATGGCCTATCTCATGAACGGCCGTTCGGAAGTAGGGCGCAGCAGCCGTGCCGAATCGCATGCCTTGGACAGTGCCCCATTCACTCGTTTTCGGTATCATCCAGTGCGATGATATCCCTATGCCTTCGCGCGGAACATTATTGGAATCAGTGGCCCCAATGTCATACATGAGCCCGCGTTCCGTTGAATCCAGCCTGCGAACCGCAAGAATGTGATAGATCCATGTTGCATCCAGATTAGATGAGTCCCGTTTTAGCAGCATGGCCTTATGCAGCTCGGCATCTGACCAGGATTCTCCGCTCGGCTCGACAACATTGGAATCGCTGAGATCAACCGTCAGTTCCCAATCGATAGAATCTCCCACGACTTTCCAGTCTATACCAGAGCTGTTATTAAGAGGTGCCTCGGAAACGGATACGCGATCTATTTCTATGGTGGCTTTTCGCAGATATTTTGAGACCCAACCCATTGTTAAGCGGCCAACAACTGTTCCGGCGCTGTTCTTAACATCGCCTTCCAGGTAACTGCTGCTGGAAGGATAGCCGGTAGGTGCGGTCTTCCAGGACATCGATGCCGTAAAGACGCCTTCGCTGGCCCAGCTATTGGGGGCGGTGAAACGATACATCTCAAAGCCAAGGCTGAAGCTGTTGCCAGTTGTTACGCCTTCCAGGATATCGGTAACCCGCAAATAATATCGATAGCTTTTGATGGAAAATATGGGTATACCGGAAGCGGGATTGGGGCCCGGAAGCAGAATTGGGATGGTTTTGGGTGGCTGACCTATTATCTGAGACGGCTTTGGGAAATAAAATATGGAACGCTGGTACAAGTCTCCGCTGGTAGTGCGGCTGGAATCGCATTCAATTCGCAAAGTGCCGTCATAGGTGAGGAGATTGCCCACCTTTGGTGTGTAGTTGACAAGGTAACAGCCGCATTTCAACGACTTGAATTTGAAAATAGGTCCGCCTGTGATTATACCTCCTGAAGGATTATAAATTTCGGTCGCGATTGCTTTTTCGTATTTCGGTTCAGCCGCAGAAGGCTGAGCACCTGGCATTTGAGGCATAGCAGCGCTTTCTTTCGCCTCAGCTTTTGCAGTTCTCGGACTCATAATTATCCCCTCCTGGCTCTGAGATCTATTGGCGGGTCGCCGGCAGAAACTGCCTCAGGTTGAGAAGATCGTTGATCTATATCTCTGCATAGACATATATATGGAAATTCTATTGACTATCGACCCTTTTTTGCTATTCTCAGAATAGATGTGTTGTTCAATGTTATTGTATTTATAACTTCCCAGCTACCGAATATTAATTATTATATTTAGTAAATTATTTTTGTATTTCCTTCAACTTTCTAGATGCGGCTCATCCGGTCATCGATGGCAGCGGCTGTCACTCGCTCCAGTATATCCCTGAGCCCAGCCACCAGCTATCATCGATCTTGGTCACATAGCTCATCTTTAGCTTCTCAGTCATATTCTCAGCCGGATCAGGATAGATATAGTAGGTAGAACCACTGCCCCATCTTGCCAAGCCAGTCATGTCCTGAACAAAGGCGACCCCATTTCGATCAGTCTGATTGAGCCTGTTTTGGCCTATGAGCTCCGGCCGAACGGGATTGGCCAGGAGGTTGCCCTGAAAATCGAATGCAAATATATATCGGTTTCCACTGGAGAAATTCCCCTCACTATCATTGAATGCATGCAGGGCCACCTCCTTGCTGCTGTTCATGGCGAAATCCCTGGCATTCTCTACAAACTGGACGAGATCTCTTCTATCCTCAGAGCTAAGATTGAATGTCTCATTTGTCAGGTATATGCCAGCGGCCAGCCACAGCCCATCATCGACTCTCATCACGTAAGATAGCTTGAGTTCATCTCTGTTGTCCTGGGCCGGATTGGGCCAGACGTAGTAGACGAAGCCCTCCCCCCTCCTGGCTATCTCTCTCATGTTCTTTTTTAGGTACACGCTATTGGAGTCAGTCAGATTTATGTTATTTCTCCCCACCATGTCGGGCCGATAAGGATGGGCCAGAGTTGTTCCTTGGAAATCGTAGGCGAAGATATAAAGATCTCCTCTCACGAACTCACCCTTGGAATCGTTAAAGACCTCAAGAGCCCTATCCCTGCCATTCTGCAAGGCGAAATCCCTGGCCTCATCAACGAAGGCTCTCAGTTCTTCACGGTCCTCTGGTTGCAGGATAAGCTTGGTGCTGTTGCCAGCGTCTGCAACAGACAAACAGATCGATAATGCTGCCAAAATCCAAATAGTCAGAAATATGTTCATATTCCTCAAGAGCTGCCCTCTTTTGCTTCTGCTCATTCATATCGACTCAATTCTATTTAAGGCTAATTCTCTTTGCCATTGTGATATCGATCTTGGTTGCTGCAATTCTGGCCGCCTCGCCTGCCGCCAGGGGGCACGCGCCCACCCGCAGGGGGCCCGCCTGCACGCGCGCGCGGGGGGGGCAGGCGGCGGATGGCCGTGGCGTGCTGCGGAAGTCGCCAGAGATGGCAAAAAGAATTGCTGGCTACAGGGATTCCTGGCGAGAGACCTTTTTCACCTGTGGCCGGATTCATTGAGAGGGTTAATGCTTGAGGGGGAAAGTGATTGTATCATTGATGACCGGTGGGTTGTAGAGTTGAGGTTCGTCAGGGCATTGCCAACACGTAAGCTTGCCGACGGTAATCTCCCATGCGGTAGCTGTATTGTTTGCCGGATCAACTGTGACCTTAAGATACCCCAGCTGCATTGGCAAAGCCACCTGTTTCCCGACGGCATACTTAGCAGAGTCGGTGAGATAATCATTCGGAGCCCCCCCATTGCCGACTACGAAATATGGTATCCCGCTTATATCATATCTCTGGTAATTGTGGGTATGGCCTGCGAAATTCGCAGAAATGTTGTATTTGTGATACAGGTTTTCCCATGGCTCCAGTTTCGAACTGCTGTTGGTACTACCGGCATCCCAGATCGGATGGTGATGCATGGTAAATGTTCCCTTTGACATCTTATCCATCAGAAGCTGCTCAAGCCAGGGTGCCTGCTCCTCCGAAAATTTCAGTGTAGTATGGGGATCATCACAACAGGTGGAATTCGGATCCGGTGAGTTCAAAACGATAAATCTGACACCAGCGCAGTCAAAGGAATAGTTCAATGGCATGTCAAACGCCGACCTAAAATTAACGGCATCAGTCCCTGGGGCACATTTATTGCACGGGATACAATTTTGAGGACATTCTATATAGTGTTCTTCGTCAAGATTCTTATTCTTGGGTTCGTGATATTCGTGGTTCCCTATGGCTGGGAAAAATGCGGACTTCGCCAGCATCTTGTCAGCACACTGAAAGAATGTGGACCACGAAGGCTCGTAATCATGGCGACAAAAATCCCCACCATGTAAAACAAAGAGCACATCCGGTTCCTCTGCAATGGCATCTGCTACGTACTTGAACCGTTTCGTCTCAGGATAATTAACGCCTTCCCGCGTATCCCCGACTACAACAAAGGTAAATGGACCGCTAACCGGCATTGTCCGGAACGAGCGATCGCCAAATGCGGACGCGTGACCTGAAGGTCTCACCCTGTAGGTATATGATGTATTTGATTCAAGGCCACTGATCCGGACATGCTGGTACGTCTCTGCCTCTGTAGTTACTATCGTTTTTTCATAACTATGATGCGTATTGAAGTAACTTGACGTAGCGTAGTCTATCGAGCCTGATCCTTTTTCCTCTCCGCGCCAGTTGATCGTCGCAGAATCTGTCGTGGTCAATGTTACCCACGGAGCCCAATAATCGTCCGATGCTTTCGCAAGGGCCGGATGAATGAAGAGGCTGAGAAGTATTAGCGCCAGCAAATATCGGCAGGATCTTTCAGTCATAGTTCCCTATTATTAAAGAACAATTCTATAAGGCTTTTGACACCCAACCTGCCGCCGCCAGGGGCGCGCGGGCATGCGTCAAAGGGGGCTGGAAGAACGCAAATTTGCGGCTTTGCGTGAGATCCCGATTTCACGCGAAGGCGCGAAGGCGCGAAGCCGCGAAGTTCCGGCATCGTTGACCAATACATTCATCTGATTATTCTGCATAATAATCTAGTATGCGGTTCGATGTCGTGGTCAGAAGGGATGAGGATGATTATTATGTTGCCACGGTTCCAGACCTTCCCGGCTGCCACACACAGGCCAAAAGCCTGGACGATCTGATGAGCAGAATCAAGGAGGCCATTTTGCTCTATCTGGAGACAGAAGGCAGCAGCACAGTGGGAAACTTTGTGGGAGTGCAGGTTGTTGAAGTTGAGACCTGTTGAAGCCGAGGTTGTCATCAAAGCCCTGAGAAGAATCGGCTTTCATCCAGTGCGGCAGAGAGGCAGCCACCTCATCATGAAGCATCCCGATGGCAGGAGCACAGTAATCCCCGTGCATCCTGGAGAAGAGCTCGGGAGGGGAATTCTGATGGAGATAATGAGCGATGTGAGGATGAGCAAGCAGGAGTTTCTGGAGCTGCTGGAGGGCTAGACTCGCGAAAGTTGATGGCAAGACAAGGGCGTTCCTGATACCCACGGGGCCGCGCGCCCGTGCGTGGGGCCACCGCGAGAGAGACGGCGGAGCACGCGGGCATGCGGCAACAGGGGGGCTGGTAAATGCTGCCGATCGAGAAGGACTTTATGCCCACTTGCCTTATCTCTGTGTCCCAGTTCTGGAGAAAGATTGAAGGGATTAGCTTTATCAAAGAAGATGCGCAAATTAAAGGCAATATGAAAACCCTAATTCAGATTCACAAAGAAGGGAGATACTTCGTAGCAATCGACCTTCTCACAAATGTAGCCGATCAAGGATTGACAGAAAGTGAAGCGGTTTCTAATTTGAAAAAAGGCCTTGAGGAGCACTACCAGGTTCTTTTAGAGCTGGCACCCAAAGGACGAAAGCTCTCTTTCCTGGATATCGAGGTAGAAGGCAAGCCCCTGGCTTCCGGCTATCTCTGCTAAGAAGGTCATCAAGGCCTTGGAGAAACATGGCTTCAAGGTCTATCGCCAGACCGGCAGCCATATCCACCTCTGGAACGAGGAAAGAAATCTTGTCGTTACCGTGCCGAATCACCCGGAGCTGGCGAAGGGAACATTGATCTCGATTATGAAGCAGGCGAGGCTGGAGAGAAAGGAATTCATTGCAGCCTTAAAGGAATAGAACCACAGGTAACAGCAAGCCCTCGCCTGCCGCCAGGGGGCGCGCGCTCCTGCGTCGGGCCCGACTGCGCTTGGGGGGCGGTGGGGCATGCGGGCATGCGGCAAAGGGGGGCTGGTTTTTTGGAGACGATGGCAGTTTGCTATTATTATTAGCCGATAATTATAGCCAAGGAATTGCGAATATAACCGCAGAGACGCAGAGCACGCGGAGGACGAACGGACGGAGACGACTATTGCTCAGAAGAAAAACGCCGAGGTGCGAGAAGCGCATAAAGACGCATTGGCAGACTTCAAGGGAGTCTCTCGATTAGCGATCCTTGCGAAGCTATCTGAAGCCGCGTCCGGCAGTGGCTCGACTGTGGCTGCCTTTGCCGGTGTCCGCCGCCCGCGGACCGGGCCATCCGGAGTTGCTGAGCCGCTCGTCCGGGCGGGCTGGCTTGCCTGGCGGAGACTCGGGAGGGGGCAGGAGGGCCGGTCGGGCCGAGAGCACTGTCTCACGCGAAGGCGCGAAGCCGCGAAGTTTCGGCATCATTGACCAATACATGAGGGTTCCTATAAACCTACCTTTTTTTAATATCGAAAAGTTTATATAATATTAATACTATTATACAGTATGGATTCTTTTACTACATGGGTGCTGCAAGTACTTAGCCAGAAACAGGGACCGTCTCGATTGTCGCAGATATCGGATTTGATCAACTGGGCGCCAATCCGTCGAAGACTCGATGAGATGTATAACAATAAGAGCGAGAAGGGTGGAAGGCCGAACTGCGATGTTATTCTGATGTTCAAAATTCTAATACTCCAGCAGTGGTTTGGCTTGAACGATCTGGAAGTTGAAAGACAAATGGCCGACCGCATATCATTTATGTCATTTCTTGGTTTTCCCAATCCGCCACCAGATTCCAGGACAATTTGGTTATTCAAAGAACGCATGGCTGAGACCGGAAAAGACAAAGTGGTCTGGGCAGAACTTCAGAGGCAATTGGATGCTATGGGTTTACAGGTCAAGCGCGGAACGATCCAAGATGCTACGTTCATCGAGGCAGATCATGGATCTTCAAAAAAACCGCGTGGTGAAGAAGCTAAGACACGTCGCAGCAGAGATGGAACATGGACAAAAAAGGGTGATGAAACCCATTTCGGTTACAAGCTTCATCAAAAAACAGATATCGATTACTGTCTAATACGTGAAATCGCGACTACTACTGCGTCGCTGCATGATAGTCAGATTGATCTCTCAATTGAAGGCGAACTGGTGTTAAGAGATAGAGGATACTTTGGAGCAAAGGCCAAAGGAATCGATTTTACGATGAAGCGCAGGACGACCGACAAACCATTGGGAGAACTTGACAAAGAACGAAATCGATTGATTAGCAAACTGAGATCCCCAGGCGAGCGCCCTCATGCGGTTATTAATGCTGTGTTGCTTAAATTAACTTAATCTATTTATAGTTGTCATATTATTACATTAGACTTTTCTTCAGATTTATATTCCTAAAAGTATATCATAAAAAATGAATATTCTCCTTAGCTCGCCAATCATCCCATCAACAG
>JAPKYA010000107.1 GCA_026394565.1 Methanothrix sp. | reverse complement strand
ATGCAACGTCTCCCATCAGGAGACAGATCTTCCAGGTAGCACTTTGAGCCTCCAAGGAATCATGTCTTGGTTGGAAGGTGGATACTATGAAATATATAGTTGATCTGTGCAGGACGAAAGTAATTGGGGCAAAGGACTCCGCTTTCATCCCCACCCTGAAGAATGGGGACTTCTCGCTTCGTCCTTCGCAATCCTATAAGTTAAAAATATAATGTGAACTCCGGGCTTAAGAGCCCGAAGCCTGACTCTAGAGTTGCAGGTTTAATCTACTTACACGCAGGGCAGCCAGTCAACGCTGATTGCGCCGCATGTGGAGTTGCCCCAGAGCTGGATGAACTTCTCGATGGAGAAGACGCCAGTCAGGTCCTCGACAGATCTGCCATACTCGGCATGGCGGCCCTTGAGCTGATTGTCAGCGACGGGGTCACGGGAGATCCAGCCGATGTGGGCAACGCCGATGACGTTGCTGTTCAGATGTCTTGACCTCGGTGGTCTTCTGCAGGTGCTCAGCATGGGTGTACATCTCAGTCAGCACAGCGCCGATCCTGTAGTTCTGCACGCAGAGTTTCTCTACCCACTTCTGGTCGTAGGTGCCGGTCTGGTAAGAGACGGGCATGTACTCGAACTCAGCTTCCTTGGTGAAGTTGATGTAGTCCATGGGGCATGCAGTGCCGGTTGGCCATGCACAGGTGCCTTCCCACAATCTAGTTCTTGGATTGTATGTGGCACCGATTGGGGCGCCGCCTCTCCGGAGCTGCCTCTCGGCTTCGAGCTCGGTCCTCTCGGTGATGACGTTACCGGATCCGGACTCCTTCTCTACCAGCTTCTGGCCCTCAAAGCCAGTCTGGGTGGAAATGATCATCTCTACGTTCTTGTATCCAACGCCCTTGACCGATGCCTTTTCGTACATGTAATTGGCTGCACCGGCCATGCCTACTACGGCCATGGCGATAATAACCAAAACAGCTATCAGTTTTCTCATTTCTTTCCCACCTCCTTTATATGAGGATCGAAGGCTGCTCTTTGACAGCAACGAATGATCCATTAGTGCATCACCCCGATTGGACAGCAGAATCTTTGAAGCATCTGCCAAAAGCGCTAAATGCCACCCGATCCGGCGTGAGACGCCTGATCCAATGATTCCAATTAGAGAGTGTTTTTCAGGCACAACTTTCCTGATTAGGTTAATGGCATATAAACCTATCGAGCATGAAAATTTGATGCGATAGCACCTGAATATCGGCTCTTTTATGATAGAATCTACTTGACTAAATAAAACGCAAAAAAAAACTTGACTCCAGGCATTGCCGCCTGAAGCCGGATTAGATATTGTTGCAGATTTAGGTCTATCTACACGCAGGGCAGCCAGTCAACGCTGATTGCGCCGCATGTGGAGTTGCCCCAGAGCTGGATGAACTTCTCGATGGAGAAGACGCCGGTCAGGTCCTCGACAGATCTGCCGTACTCGGCATGGCGACCCTTGAGCTGATTG
>JAPKYA010000018.1 GCA_026394565.1 Methanothrix sp. | reverse complement strand
AGCTACGCCTACTCGGATGAGCAGCTCAACCAATTGGTAAAGGGCCTGGCCAAGCCTGTCATTCAGAGGTACAAGGGTCTGGGAGAGATGAATGCCGAGCAACTGTGGGATACGACCATGGACCCAGAGAAGAGGACCATGCTGAAAGTGACGCTCGAGGATGCTGTGGAGGCGGATCGTATCTTCACCATACTCATGGGCGACCAGGTGGAGCCCAGACGCGAGTTCATAGAGACGCACGCCAAGTATGTAAAGAATCTTGATATTTGAGGTAGCTTTGACAGAAGTACTGGTTAACATCACTGAGGAGATGAAATCCTCCTACATTGATTATGCTATGAGCGTGATCGTAGCGCGGGCTTTGCCGGACGTAAGAGACGGCCTCAAGCCCGTTCACCGGCGCATACTCTATGCCATGTATGAGCAGGGCATGACCCACGACCAGCCCTACAAGAAATCTGCGCGTGTGGTGGGAGATGTCATGGGTAAGTACCATCCCCACGGGGATGCGGCCATCTATGAGACCATGGTACGCCTGGCTCAGACCTTTTCCATGCGCTATCCTCTCATCGACGGCCAGGGCAACTTCGGATCCGTTGATGGAGACCCGGCTGCAGCCATGCGTTACACTGAGGTACGCCTCTCCAAGATTGCCGAGGAGATGCTGGCAGACATTGAGAAGAACACAGTGGACTTTGCCCCCAACTACGATGGCTCACTCAAAGAGCCCATTGTGCTTCCGGCAAAACTGCCCAATCTGCTTCTCAACGGCTCCACCGGCATTGCTGTCGGCATGGCCACCAATATTCCGCCCCATAACCTCACAGAGCTATGCAGTGCCATCATCCATCTCATCGACGAGCCCCAGGCCACTCTTTCCGAGCTGATGCACTTTCTGCCCGGGCCCGACTTTCCTACGGGAGCTTACATCGTAGGCCGGGTCGGCATTGAGGCCGCCTATCAAACCGGCCGGGGCAGCATTCTGATGCAGGCCAAGTCGGAGATTGAGGAAGGGACGAGGAGCACCAAGATCATCTTCACTGAGCTGCCCTACCAGGTCAATAAGGCCAAGCTGATTGAGGATATGGCAGAGATGGTAAAAGGCGGCCGTCTGGAGGGCATATCCGATCTGCGCGATGAGTCGGATAAAGACGGCATTCGCATGGTAGTGGAGGTCAAGAGCGGATTTAATGTTCATGTGGTGTTAAATCAACTGTATAAGCACACGGCTCTTCAGACCAGCTACGGCATCAACAATATGGTTTTGGTGGACGGCCTGCCCAAGATGGTCTCTTTGAAGGATACTTTGGAGCAGTACATCCACTACCGCTCCCTGGTGGTGGAGAGACGCACCAGGTTCGAGCTTGATGCCGCCGAGAAGAGGGCCCATATCCTGGCGGGCCTGCTCATCGCTCTGCGGAACATTGATGAGGTAATAAGAATAATCAAGGCTGCGCATTCTCCAGTCGAGGCCAGAGATGCCCTGATGCAGGCCTTCTTACTCAGCGAGGAGCAGGCCAAGGCTATTTTGGACATGAGGCTGCAGCGGCTCACCGGTCTCGAGCAGGAGAAGATCGTCTCCGAGGCGGCAGAGCTGGAAAAGCTCATCGCCCAATTGAGGAAGATCCTCTCCAGCAACCTGGAGATTTTGAGCATCATCAAAGAAGAGCTGACATATCTCATCAATACCTACGGGGATGAGCGGCGCACCCAAATCATCGAGGCGGAGGGCGAGGTTTCCCGGGAGGATCTCATCCAGGAAGAGGAGGTGGCAGTGACCATCACCTCTTCCGGGTACATCAAGCGCCAGCCCCTTACGGCTTACCGCATGCAGAGGCGCGGAGGCAGGGGAGTCATTGGTGCTGAGACCAAGAGCGAGGAGTTTGTAACCGACGTATTTACCGCCTCCACCAAGGATTATCTGCTCTTCTTCACTGACAAGGGCAAGGCCCACTGGCTCAAGGTCTACGAGGTCCCCTCCCTGGGCCGGGCCACGCGGGGAAAGTCCATTGTCAATCTTCTGCAACTGGAGCCGGATGAGAAGATCACGGGCGCCATACCCGTGAAGAGCTTCGAGTCGGGCTTCATAATCCTGGTAACCCGGAGCGGAAGCATTGTCAAGATGCCCTTGCAGGCTTTTTCCAATCCCAGGAAGGGCGGCATCAAGGCCGTAAACCTGAAGGGAGACAGCCTGGTCTCGGCCAAGCTCACGGACGGAAGCAAGGAGCTGCTGGTTGCCACAAGGTTCGGCAAAGCCATCCGCTTCAAGGAGGACGGCGTGCGCGCCTCCAATCGCGGCACCATGGGAGTGAAGGCCATCAGCCTGAACATGGGCGACGAGCTTATCAGCATGGATGTGATCCGACCGAGCGCTAATTTCACATTGCTCACCATCACCAATCAGGGCTACGGCAAGAGGACTGAACTGGAAGAGTATCCCCAGCAGAGGCGCGGCGGCAAGGGCGTCAAGAACATCGATGCCAGAAAGGGCTTCGTCTGCTGTACCACCACCGTCTCTGAGGACGACGAGCTGCTGGTCACCACCAAGGAAGGAGTGGTGATCAGAATTCCGGCCAGCGAGATCCGGGTGCAGGGCCGCTCCACGCAGGGCGTTCGCATCATGAATGTCAAGCCGGGGGATGAGGTGGCGGCGGTGGCCAGGATTACCTGAAGTCCTGTACCATATCTTTATATCGTTGAATGACGACCAAGCGATGGGCAAAAGTCGACTAACCCAGTGTTTCCTCCTAAGTGTTTCATCGTCGACTTTGCCCGCCCTCCCATTTTCTCAAAACTAATCAAATTCTGGAGCAAACTATTTATGCTAATAGGTCACTATTAAACATGAGGATCTTGACTATGGAGCTAATGTCCTTAACAATCGTGGTCTTGTGGGGCCTGGCATTTTGGATAATCTCCGGCCTTAGAGGCCTGGTCAAAGAATAGAATGACTTTTTCCCATTTTTTATAAATTACAAAAAAATAATTAAACCTCACTGCCGGCTTTTAAACGTCATCGTCTTCTCGGGCTCGTTTTCTATCCCGCCTTGCGCCTTTTGCCGATTGTTCTGGAAATCCTTGCCGAACGGCTGCAGAGCTGCAGCCCTATCGAAGCAAATTTGCGCCTCCTTTGTGGAATTTTGCTCCATCAAGACCAATCCCTTGGTGTTCCAGGCATCAGCGTCCTGTGAATTGATCTCTATCGCTTTGTCCAGGAGAGGAAGCGACTCGTTATAGCTGCCCTCAGTCGCCAGGAGATAACCTTGCCGGTACCAGGCCCTATCCAGAGACGGGTTTATAGTTGCAGCCTGCTTATAGGCCTCCAATGCTTCCGCATAACTTTTCATATTCTCCAAGACCATGCCTTTATTAAACCAATAATTGGCATTATTGGGATTTATCTGCAAGGCAGTCTCCAGGGAATTTAAGGCCTCCTCATGCTGCCTCATGCCTCCGGAAAGGATCAGGGCCCGGTCGTTGTAGGCCTGAGCATTGGAGCCATCCAGGAGGATGAGCTGGTCAAAGCTGTCAACGGCTTCACTGTATCTTTTCATCTTGATGAGAAGATTGGCTTTGAAGCTCCAGGCCCAGGTATCGCTGGAGTTCATCCCCAGGTATTCGTCGATGTCCTGCAAGGCCAGGGAGGTGGACCCGTTGTTGTAATCGCTCTGGGTTTGAGTTAGCCAATAATTGGCATCCTGGCTCATGGCGGGCGGAATGATTGCCAGGGAAAAGGCCAGGAGAAGGAAAGCTATAGACTTCATGCTTCCTAATGTATTCGAGGAAGTGGATATAGCTTGTGGTTGAATTAAGTATTATTATCATAAATAAAAGAAGAGCGAAGATCGCCTAGAGGACAACCTTCTCCGCCTCTTCCGCGGTATAGCCTTTATGAACCACAGTGCATAGCCTCTTGACCAGGAGCGTGGGATTTTTCGCCTGGAAGACGTTTCTGCCGAAGGCCACGCCGGCCGCACCGACCAACACTGCGTCATAGACCATCTGCAAGAGGTCCTTTTCCGTGTCCATCTTGGGTCCTCCGGCGATGACTACCGGCACGCTGCAGCCCTCAACAACCTCCCGGAAGGTATCAGGAGAGCCGGTGTAGTTGGTCTTGACAATATCCGCCCCCAGCTCGGAACCTATTCGGGCAGCAAGCTTGACATACTCCACATTGTGCTCGGACTTGACCTTCGGTCCGCGAGGGTACATCATGGCAATGAGCGGCATGCCCCAAAGATCGCAGCTTCTGGCAACCCGCCCCAAATCGTGCAGCATTTCCGCTTCATCATCCGCGCCCACATTGACGTGAATGCTTACCGCGTCGGCGCCAATTCTTATGGCATCCTCCACCTCAGTCACCAGAACCTTGTGGTTGGGATCAGGACCTAAGGAACTGGATGCCGAGAGATGAATGATCAATCCGATATCGCGCCCATATCCCCGGTGGCCGTGCAGCGGCAGGCCCATGTGTCCTAAAACCGCATTGGCGCCGCCCTCAGCTACTTTGTCCACCGTGGCGGGCATGTCCGTCAGACCGGCAATGGGGCCTACGGAGATGCCGTGATCCATAGGTACGATGACCGTTCTGTGAGTTTTGCGATCCAGAATGCGCTCCAATCTGATCGCCTTTCCGATCTTGCTCATGGCCAGTAGCCATGTGAATACTAAAATTAAAGATGATGGTCGAGGAAGGGCAAACGCCCTGCCGGCTGCATCCTTGCAGATCAGGATACCTCCACTGTCGTCTCCGGCTGTTTCGACTGCACATCTGGCCCATCTTTGCCGTCCAGATAGAGCAATGTGGCCAGGCCATAGATGTAGGGCAGGGAGAGCAAGCTGAGTAATGCGCCGATGAAAGGAATGGTGGGAAGCACTGCGCCTATGACCAGGGATGCGAGCACTACTATCAGAGCGTCGGATAGGTTGGCCTCGACAAAACGGTAGCTTGCTTTCAGGGCCTCCGTGCCGGATTTGCCGTCAATCATTACCGTTTGGGCGACGAACCAGAAGGCAAAGCTCAAGATCACTCCGGGTATTAAGAAAAGCACATATCCAAAAGCTACAATTATGCCGGCCAATAGGGAGCTGAGGACGAGCGGCTCCATCTTCTCCCTGGTGGCTTGCCAGGCAAAGGATAGGTCCGCCTTGTTGCCAGAGGATGCCTCTCTGATCATCTCTATTGTCATCCCTTCCGCCAGGAAGAAGAGAACGATCATCAGTATTAAGAACAGGAAGAGTCCTGCCAGGGCGGAGAATGCGATGAATTCCCTTTCACCGAAGACTGCAACCAGCCCCAAATAGCCCGCGAAGATCACCATAACCAAGACGAGTGCTGCAATGGGAATGAGAGAAGGTACAATCATAATGGGATTGTCCCTGTAGATCTGGCAGGCACGGGAGAAGATCTCGCCCAGCGCCCTTTTTTTCGGCCTTTCTGCCTTTGCCTCTTCCATGATAGGGGCAAGAACACTGCCTTGAATATCTAATTGAGGATCTAGCCCATCCGAATCTGAATTCATGCAAGTCACCTTCTTAAACTTAATAATTTCCATGCATTCTATATAAAATTTTGCAGAATCAACGGCAAAAGACGTCTTCTCCAAAAACCATTCCCCGATGTCCGCATTCGTCAAGCGAGCTTTTTAATATCTTTGCGTGACATTCCTCTTTGGGGATTACATGAAGTGGTTAGTTATAATATTCGGCATTATGATCACTGCCTCCCTCCCTGTCACGGCAGTGGGCATAAATCCCACTCTGACCATTGTGGGCGAGGGAACCGTGACAGTTCCTGCGGATACTGCGACCATCTCCGTCTCTGTAGAGAGCGGCATGGAAAATATGACGGCCGCACAGGCGTCTGTCCAGGAGAAGATGGAGCGGGCAATCGTTGCCCTGAAGGCAGCAGGCGTTAAAGATGAGGAGATTTTGCCGGGCCAGTCCAGCGGAGTAACCAGCTTTCAGTCCACCAGCAAGGTCTGCAAAAGAGTGAACAATAGCACTGTATGCGAGAATAATACAGCGCAGGCTTCTTCCTTAGAGCGATCGACGGTCATCCGGCTCAAGAGCACGGATGAGTCCAGGATAAACCGCGTGCTGGATGCCGCCCGGTCTGCCGGGGCCCAGGCTCATGTAGAGGGATACGGCCTAAGCGATGCCGGCAAGGCAGCGGCGCAAGCTCGCCAGAAAGCGGTGGCCAATGCCAGAGAGAATGCAGCAGGAATGGCAGCCGCTGAGGGAGTGCGTTTGGGAGCGGTGCTGGATATATCTGATTACGGCTATCCGGTTGCCCTTAACAATTACTATGGCAGCTCGGAACAATTAGGCATGGTGGATGTCACTTCCTACGTAATAGTAACATATGAGCTGGAGATATAAATCATGAAAAAAATAAGCATAGTGTTTCTAGGGATGGTGCTCTTGTTTCTGGCCGCCCCTTTTGCTACCGCCGTGGAGAATAATATGTCAAAGCTGATTGTGCAGGGTGAGGGCAAAGCGATTGCCGCTCCGGATAAGGCGACTATTGTGCTGGGCGTGCAGACGAGAGATGCCAGCGCGGCCATTGCCGCTGCGGAAAATGCCAGGCTGATGAATGAGACCATAGCCGCATTGCTTTTTGCAGGAATTGCAGAGAGTGAAATTCAAACCAGCAGCTACAGCCTGGGCACAGAGCCCCAGGATGCGCCTGTTTCGGCAGGAGAGAGGCAAAAAGCCCCGCAGTTTCTGGCTTCGAATACAGTAACCGTGAACCTGAACAATACCACAGATGTGGGACGGGTACTGGACGTTGCAGTCTCGGCAGGCTCCAACAGCATCCAGGAGGTTGCCTTTGACCTGCTGAATCCTGGGCCGCAAAAAGACCTGGCCTTGACCATGGCCATTGAAGACGCGCGGAGGAAAGCGGAGGTTGCCGCCCAGGCAGCGGGCGTGAAGCTGGGACGGGTGCTGGAGATCTCGGAGGGCTACGGATATGTTGCCGCCGCATCCAGGAGCGCAGCGTTTGACGTTGCCACGCCCATTGCGCCCGGCAAGATGGAGATCACAGCCAGCGTGACCATGACCTACGAGATATCTTAGCAGTACATGGGCTCGGGAGGGCCTGAGACCTTGTTTGCCTGCCCTTCCCCAAAGATCTCCTGGAATTTCCAGACCACATAAAGCTCGCATTTGAAGTTCTCCTTTATGGCTTCCATCAGAAGGTTCTTGGTCAGGCCGTCATAATAGATCTCTCGCATAAAACGAATGCTCTGCAGATCGCTTCCTGCAGGCTCGATCTCGAAGCTGGAATCCTGAAAGAGCAGATCATAGCGCATCTTCCAGAGCAATCGCTCCCGATCCTTGGGAGGCATGGCGGACAGTGCCAGCTGGTGCGAGTCGGCCAGCCTTATCCGGCTGAATACTACTATCATGTCCTCATGGTTTTTGGGCTGAATGATGGACAAATGCCGGCCGGACTTTGCCGGAAACTCTGCAGCCAGTTGGAAGTAAAGATTCTCGACCTGGACCTCTTCCTTGAACAGCCCCTCCTGGACCATCCAGGCCTTTATCCTATCGCGGGTCTCTTCTATTGATGACATCTCAATTCTCACCACAATTGATTTTGGTCATTTCGGTTCAGGCATATCTCTCCTGAGGTTTAATAGTATGCCCCGACCTTATTAATAATAATATAAATATGTTAAAAGGGAAAAAATAGACGGATGGAGACCCCGGCGGTCTCCATGCTATTGATTATGCTTCGTCTTCCGCTGAGGCTCCGACATCTCCTGTGTACCACCCCTCCTCCGTCGTATTGAAATCCCAGTTCGGGGGCTGCCATCCGTCATACCTGACAGTGTAAGGCTGGCTGCCCGTTCCCTTGACATTGACCGAGGCCTCCGCCTCCGCAGAAGCCGTGCCCTCGCCGGTTATGGCTATGCCGCGCACCTTGACCTTGTTGATCTGCGGGCCATCCCGGAGAGCGCGTGCCACATAATCGATGGTTACGACCTCGCCGGCGGGAACTGTATTGAATACCCACTCAGCCCTTCCCGGACCGTATTTGGCAGGCGTCTGGTTGGCCTCGACGATTTCAAGGCTATCCGGCAGGTAATCCATAACAGTCACCGCCATGGGGTAGGGAGCCAGGTTCTGCAGGACTATCTTGTAGTCTATCAGGGTCTGGTCGGACTGCTCGACCGCGGCAGTCTTCTTCAGATCCAGCTCCGGTGAGCAGCAGCCCAGCCAGTTGACGGGCATGACGTGGTAGCTGGCCGCGTTCACCCATCCGCCGCTGTAGCTTCCGCACACATCCACACGATTGACCAGATCTCCAAGGAGTTCTCCGTTGGCGCCAGCATCAGTGACATTCAGCTCCAGCTCAATGTCCACGTTGTCTCCAATTCCCATGTGTGTCAGAGTCCAGTTGGCCTGGGTCTTGCCCAGGGACGAGGGTTTGATGGAAGAGTAGACGTATTCTGTGCCAGGCGGGAACCTATCCATTACCTGAATGGGTGCCAGAGCCCGATTGCCGTCGTTAGTTAAGTGGATGGTGTAGACGGCAATGGTGGCATTGGTGCCGTTGTACCACCTGTTAACGGTCTTTCCATCTTTCGTCACTGTCATGTGAGGCACATCGTACTTGGAGACGCCGGTCAGGAGGACATGCCTCTTGATGTCGTAGCTTCCCACGTAGCGCTCCTCGTCATTCACTTCATTGGTCTTGTTGGATCCTGTCATGATGGCGCGATAGTCTGCCGTTCCCTTGAAAGCGGCCTCCGTGCTCATCTCATTGAGACCGCGGGCTTCCGTGGTCTTATTCATGCTTTCTATGCCCGAGTACCTCTCGCTGATGTAGCTTACAGTGCGATTGTCCCCGCTGCTGCCTGAGGTGCAACTGGCGTTGGCACTGGACTTGGGCACCGGGCAGCTGTTATTGCCTTTCATTAGAGCGCCGCCCCGCAGAGTCGTGTCGCTGCTCTTGGAGATCATTCCCTCGCTCCAGAGCAGATCCTGGGAGGTCTTGACCCGGGGTGTAAAGCTGAAGCTGCTGGGTCGGCTGCCCACCTTCAAATCCTTGTAAATGTAGCTTGTGGGCGTCTCGATTTGTTCCTCGACCTGGTAGGAGCCTGTTCCCGACTCATAGGTTCTCTGGGTGTCCCGAATTCTCTTATCCACAGCCACATAGCCCACACCGGTTGCGGACTTATTGGACTCGACATTCTTGCCGTACTCGCTTACCTTCTCCTGGATGCCGAAGGCACCGTTGTAGTCCTCCTGCATCTCAAAGATGGGCGTGGACTTGGCCGGTGCGCTTGGTTCCGCCTTCTTCAGGAAGCCCAGATGGGCCTGGCCCACGAAGGAGGAGTTGATATCCATGATTGACTCGTTCTTGTCAACCTTCATGCTTCCATCGCGATTGATCCTTGTGGCGAAGGTGTATTCCTCGTTCATGGAGGCGCCGGTGATGAAGTTCTTGGCCTTGTATTTCTTGATCCAGAGAGTGTTGTAATCTATGGACCGGTTGGCAGGCAGCTGGAATTTGGTAGGTCCGTAGACCGCAGAGACGTTCTCTTTGTCCTCTATGGAGAAGTTCTTGGAGTCGTATTTCAGCTCATGCTCTGTGACGTACTGGCCGCTTCCATGCTCCTTGGTCATCATCTGTGTTCCCAGCTCTCCGATTCCCACGACTGCGCAGTCAGAGTAAGTCACCTTATCCACCTGCACATATACGCAGTTCCTCAGAGCCGAGCCCTCCAGAGATGTCGAGTAGTCGTTATGCACGTTTACGAATCCTTCACCGGATACGCTCTGCTGCATATTGAACTTCGTGTCAACCTTGGGAACCCTGGCAATGACCTTGAATTCCATGCAGGTTTCCGCCGGAATCTCATTGACTATCCAGCTTATCTTGGTTCCCACAGTCTGAACCGGAGACAGTATCTCCACCGGGAAGCTGAAGATATCAGTGATGTTCACATTTCTCCAGGGAACAAATGTTGGATTGCAGACGGTGATGGTATAGGTTATCTCCTCACCTCTTTGTACGGTAGTCTTATCTGCGACTTTGGAGACCACTTTGCCGTTCTTGAAGTCCAGGCTATTGTTGCTTGAACCTTTCAGCGTGACCTTATAGCAGCCTTCGGGCGGCCAAGCCTGGACCCAGTCTGGTTGAGGCACTTCGCATACCGTATAATCACCGTCTGTCAGGCCGCAGACCTGCCAGTAGCCTGTTCCATCGGTGGTTGTTGTCAATGTGCCCGAGGCATTGGTCACCTGGATGGTCCAGCCGCCCAGGCCCGCTCCGGTGCCGCTATGGTACTTGTGGCCGGAGAGGCATAGGAGCTCGGACCGCTCGTTGTAGAAGTCCAGGCCAGTGAGGTTTACATCTACCAGCGTGATCTGGTGGCAGCCCCCGACTGGTGAAACCTGTTTCCAGCCGGCTTTAAGCTCTTCGCATACCGTGTAAGGTCCGGATGACAGGCCGCATACCTGCCAGTAGCCGGTGTCATTGGTGACGGCAGTCAATTGGTTCGTGGCGTTGCTGACCGTGATGGTCCAGCCAGCCAGACCCTCACCGGTGCTGTTTCTGTACTTATGGCCGGAGATACACAGGCCGTGCGGATCATTGCCGAAGTCCAGGTTGGTAATGCTAACATCACCCACGGTGATGTGATAGCAGCCATCTGGGGTCTTGGGATCTATCTGCGTCCAGCCGGGCTTCAGGGTCTCGCAGACCGTGTAATTGCCTTTCTGCAGTCCGCAGATCTGCCAGTAGCCGGTAGCATTTGTAACCGCACTCGTGGCACGTCCGGAATCGTCCGTTGCCGTGATGGTCCAGTCGCCCAGGCCCGCTCCGGTGATGGTGTCGATCTTGCGCCCGGAGATGCACTGGGTCAGGGTGTTGGTGAAGTTGAGGTCGGTGACATTCCGGCCCTCCATGAGCACTGTGTAGCAATCTGCGGGACTGAGCCGGACCCAATCGGGCTGCAAGACCTCGCAGACCGTGTAGGTGCCGTTCTCAAGGCCGCAGACCTGCCAGAAGCCGAACTGGTCGGTTACGGCTTCCTTGCTGACTCCATTGCTATCTGTCACCTGGATGGTCCAGCCGCCCAGGCCCCGGCGCTTCTCGTCCATCTTGAAGCCCTCGATGCAGCCGGGCAGGGTGTTGGTGAAGTTGATACTGCTCAGGTTGTTGCATCTTGGCAGATCCACCGTCACAGTTGCAGGTGTCACCGGCTTGTAGTTGCCATGCAACACCTCACTTACCTCGTAGGTTCCGGGCTCAAGCCGACAGATCTGCCAGAAGCCGGATGAGTCTGTTAAGGCGCTTCCCACAAGGTTGCCCGCGCTATTCCTGGCCTCGATGGTCCAGCCGGGGAGGCCGTCGCCGCGCTCGTTGAGCTTGTAGCCGGACAGGCAGTTCAGGCGAGCGTTGCGGAACTCCAGGTTGGTGACGTTGGTGTTGGTGAGATCTACTTCGACACATTTGTCTGTTACATTCCTCCAGCCGTCAATGACCTGCTCGCAAACCGTCCAGGTGCCGGGGACGAGGTTACAGAACTTGAAGTAACCTGTATCGTTGGTGTAGGCGACATAGGCTCCACCATTCGGATTGCTGATATCTATCCGCCAGCCCGGCAATCCTTCCTCGCTGCAGTCGTCAACCTTGCGGCCTTCGATGCACAGCAGGCGGGTGTTCACGAAGTCTATGCCGGATCTATTTTCGCAGCCGGCGGTTACATCCCGGCAACTGGGGGTTACAGGCCTCCAGCCGGGCTGCATGATCTCGCAGACCTGGTAGTTATCTGAGACCAGGTCGCAGAACTTGTAGTAGCCGGTGGCGTTGGTGGTTGTTCTTGCCACCTCCAGGTTGTTGCTATTGTTCAGAGTGATCGTCCAGCCGGATAGGCCCATGCCATTGCGGTTATCGGTCTTGCGGCCCTCGATACAAAGCAGCCGAGCGTTAGCGAAGTCTATGCTGGTCATATTCTCGCAGCTCAGGGCCACGTTTCTGCAAGTGGGGCCTAGTGGAATCCAGCCAGGCTGCGGGGTCTCACATACCTGGTATTCGCCGGGGGCTAGATCACAGAACTTATACTGTCCATCGCGGTCTGTGACCGTAATGGCATTGTAGCCGCTGGTGCTGCTCAGAGTGATGGGCCAGCCGGCAAGGCCGGCGGCACAACCGTCCAGCTTTTGGCCGCTGATGCACAGAAGCGGGGTGTTGCGGAAGGTGATGCCTGTGGCATTATTGCAGCCCAGGACAACATTCTGGGTGAGGGCGGTGACGTTTCTCCAGCCCGGCTGCAGAACCTCACTAACCTTGTAACTGCCTGGGACCAGACCGCAAACCCCCCACTTGCCGCCGTCACTGGTGGTTGCGGTGCCCTTCAAGTTGTCACCCGTATCGTATACGTTCACAGTCCAGCCATCCAGGCCAATACCATTGCAGTCGTTGAGCTTCAGGCCGCTGATGCACAGAAGCGGGGTGTTGCGGAAGGTGATGCCTGTGGCATTATTGCAGCCCAGCACGACATTTTGCTTGAGCGAAGTGACATTCCTCCAGCCTGATTTGAGGACTTCTTCAACATAGTAGTTGCCGGGCTCAAGACCGCACACAATCCATCTGCCATCGGAGACAGTCGTATTGCGGCCCACCTCGACACCTGAGCTATCCTTGACTATAACAGTCCAGCCCTCCAGGCCCATGCCATTGCAGTCGTTGAGCTTCAGGCCACTGATGCACATGAGCTTCTGGTTCGTGAAGTTCTGGAACGTGGCGTTGCTGCAGACAAGCGTCACTGGCGAAGGTGCTGAGACCTGTATCCAGCCGGCCTGGCGAATCTCGCTTAAGGTGTAGGTGCTCGGTGCTAGGCCGCAGAACTGATATTTGCCGCTGCCGTCCGTGGTCGTGCTAACCGTGTAGCTGCCGTTGGTCAGGGTGATGGTCCAGCCGGGAAGCGCTCCATCGCAGTTGTCAAGCTTGTAGCCGCTGATGCACATGAGCTTCTGGTTCGTGAAGTTCTGGAACGTGGCGTTGCTACAGACAAGCGTTACCGGCGAAGGCGCTGAAACCAGGCTCCAGCCGGGCTTGCGAAGCTCGCTCAAGGTGTAGGTGCTCGGTGCTAGGCCGCAGAACTGGTATTTGCCGTTGCCGTCCGTGGTCGTGCTAACCGTGTAGCTGCCGTTGGTCAGAGTGATGGTCCAACCGGGCAGCGCTCCATCGCAGTTGTCGAGCTTGTAGCCGCTGATGCACAGAAGCTTCTGGTTTGTGAAGTTCTGGTACGTGGCGTTGCTGCAGGTTAAAGTGACGGGCGAAGGTGCTGAGACCAGGCTCCAGCCGGGCTTGCGGGCCTCGCTTAAGGTGTAGGTGCTGGGAGACAGGCCGCAGAACTCGTATTTGCCGTTGCCGTTCGTGGTCGTGCTGACTGTGTAGCTGCCGTTGGTCAGAGTGATGGTCCAGCCGGGAAGCGCTCCATCGCAGTTGTCAAGCTTGTAGCCGCTGATGCACATGAGCTTCTGGTTCGTGAAGTTCTGATACGTGGCGTTGCTGCAGGTTAAAGTGACGGGCGAAGGTGCTGAGACCAGGCTCCAGCCGGGCTTGCGAGCCTCGCTTAAGGTGTAGGTGCTCGGTGCTAGGCCGCAGAACTGATATTTGCCGTTGCCGTCCGTGGTCGTGCTAACCGTGTAGCTGCCGTTGGTCAGGGTGATGGTCCAGCCGGGCAGTGCTCCATCGCAGTTGTCAAGCTTGTAACCGCTGATGCACATGAGCTTCTTGTTCGTGAAGTTCTGGTTGTTCAAGTCACCGCTGCAGCCGAGGCCCACTGTGATTTGAGATGGACTTACCGGCATCCAGCCGCTCTTGAGCGTCTCGGTTAATGTGTAGGTTCCGGGCATCAGGCTGCAGAACGAATACAAACCGTTGGCATCGGTGGTGTCGGTTCTGGTTACGGTGCCATTGGTGAGAGTGATCTTCCAGCCGGAGAGTCCGGTGTTGTTGCAACCGTCCAGCTTGTAGCCTCTGATGCAGTACTTCCGTTGGTTGGTGAAGTTCTGGTTGGTGAGGTTAGCGTAGCAGCTCAGTGTCACTCTCAGAGTTGATGGACTGACCGCCGTCCAGCCGCTCTTGATCGTCTCAGTCAGCGTGTAATCACCAGGCATTAAGCCGCAGAACTCGTATTTGCCCTTGGTTGCGGTGACCTGGCTGACCGTGTAGGTTCCATTGGACAGGGTTATCGTCCAGCCGGATATGCCGGCCTTGGTGCAGTTATTCAACTTGTAGCCGCTTATGCACAGCGTCTTGGTGTTGGTGAAGTTCTGGTTGGTGAGGTTGGCGCTGCAGGTCAAAGTCAGGCTAAGCACAGGCGAGGTGCTGGCAATCCAGCCGCTCTTGATCGTTTCCCGGACGGTGTAGGCTCCGGGCATCAGGCCGCAGAACTCATACCTGCCGCTGCCGTCCGTGGTCTTGCTGACCGTGTAGGTGCCGTTGCTCAGGGTGACCGTCCAGCCTGGAAGACCCAGACCATTGCAGCTATCCTTCTTGTAGCCGCTTATGCACAGCGTCTTGGTGTTGGTGAAGTTCTGGTTGGTGAGGTTGGCGTTGCACAGCAGGTTCAGGCTCAGCACCGGTGAGGTACTGGCGATCCAGCCGCTTCTGATCGTTTCGCGGACGGTGTAGGCTCCCGGCATCAGGCCGCAGAACTCATACCTGCCGGTGACATCCGTGGTCTTGCTGACCGTATAGGTGCCGTTGCTCAGGGTGACCGTCCAGCCGGGGAGACCCGCTTTGGTGCAGGCATCAAGCTTGTAGCCGCTGATGCACAGAAGCTTCTGGTTTGTGAAGTTCTGGAAGGAGGCGTTGCTGCAAGTCAGAGTGACTGGCGAAGGCGCTGAGACCAGTCTCCAGCCGGGCTTGCTGTCCTCGCTCAAGGTGTAAGGGCTGGGATACAGGCCGCAGAACTGATATTTGCCGTTGCCGTCCGTGGTCTGGCTGGTCGTGTAGCTGCCGTTGGTCAGGGTGATGGTCCAGCCGGGCAGCGCTCCATCGCAGTTATCAAGCTTGTAGCCGCTGATGCACAGAAGCGGGGTGTTCACAAAGTTGACGCCTGTGGCGTTATCGCATTCCAGCGGAACATCCTGGCAGGTGTCGCCTACGGCCATCCAGCCGGGCTGCAGCGTCTCGCAGACTTGGTAGAGGCCAGGCTCAAGGCCGCAGAACCTGTAATAGCCGGTCGCGTTAGTTGAGTTGCGAGAGACTATGCCGCTGCTGTTGCTCAAAATAATCTCCCAGCCGGGCAGACCATCGCCGTCGCAGTTGTTCGTCTTGCGGCCTTCGATGCACAGTAGCGGGGTGTTCACAAAGTTGACGCCTGTGACATTATCGCATTCCAGACGCACATAATGGCGGGGGTCTCCTGCCGGCACCCAGCCGGGCTGCAGCGTCTCATAGACAATGTAGTCGCCGGGAACCAGGCCGCAGACCTGCCAGTAGCCGGTACTGTTGGTTGTGGCCGTGCCCATCAAGGCACTAGTTGAGCTATTGAAGACCTCGATCTGCCAGCCGGAGAGAGGCAGGCCGTTACAGACATTATACTTGTAGCCGCTGATGCACAAGCGCGGAGTGTTACGGAAGTTCACGCCCGTCTTGTTAACGCATTCCAGAGATACGAGTTGATTGGGGTTGGCGTTGCTCCAGCCTGCCTTCAGGGTCTCATTGGCCCAGTAGCTGCCTGGAACCAGGCCGCAGACCCGCCAGAAGCCCAGGGCATCGGTGGTGGCTATGCCCATCAACGTTTTTGTGGTAGCGTTGAAGACCTGGATTGTCCAGCCGGAAAGAGGCTG
>JAPKYA010000058.1 GCA_026394565.1 Methanothrix sp. | reverse complement strand
GTGTAAACAGAAGCCTCACGAGCAGCCACAGGCATATTGGAGGTATTGGCGTAAACGATGGACCTCTCCATCAGGGGCCTGCCGGTCCTGGGGTCTTGCAGCTCTGGGAACTCATGCAGCAGATCGGCCATCTCATTGCCGCGCTCGCCGCAGCCCACATAAACCACAATATCGACATCTGCCCACTTGGACAGGGTCTGCTGCATAACCGTCTTTCCTGTACCAAATCCGCCAGGAATAGCTGCTGTGCCGCCTTTGGCCAGGGAGAAGAATCCGTCTATAACCCTCTGCCCTGTTCTCAGGGGAATGGTGGGTGCCAGTTTTTTGGTCACAGGTCGAGCCCGTCTTACAGGCCACTTGTGCATCATGGTGAGCTTGCTTCCGTCCTCTAAGACGGCGATGGTCTCATCAACATTGAAGTTTCCGGAGTAGATCTCCTTGATGGTTCCGCCCTTAAGGTTTGGTGGGACCATGATCTTATGCTTGATGAGCAGCTGCTCCTGAACCTCGCCGATGGACTGGCCGGGCTTAACTACATCGCCCTTTTTCACTACAGCCTTGAACTCCCACTTCTTCTTGTGATCGATGCCATCTACGAACAGACCCCTGCTGATGAAGTCTCCTGATGCTGCTGCCAGCATGGGTAGCGGTCTTTGGATACCATCGTAAATTTGGGTCAGAATACCAGGACCCAGTTGTGCTACGAGCGGAGCTCCGGTCTCCTTGACGGGCTCGCCGGGCCGCACGCCGCCCGTATCCTCGTATACCTGAATGATATGTTTATTGCCGGAAATGCCGATGACTTCGCTCATCAGGCCTTCCTCGCCGACCAGAACCAGGTCGTACATGGAAGCCTTCAGGCCCACGGCCTGAACTAGTGGTCCGGCGACTCGCTTTATTTTCCCTACTTCCATAAATCAACACCTATTGCCCTTTTAATCTTCTCTCTCATCTCTGTGCTCTGCTCGGTTCCGATGGCAATCATGGTAGGCTTGATAGAGTCGGAGAGCTGCTCCTGAAGCCTCTTGGGCAGCTTGTTATAATCCGATTGCTTCAACACCAGAATTCCCACATTGGAATCAGCCATGACGACGCCAATCTTTGAGACCATCTCCTCTTCGGTGTTGGCCGCATAAGATTTCTTTATTCCTGCTAGATTGAACCCGAGGACGCTCTCGCTGCCTCCCACAAAAGCAATCTCCATTTTTAGGCCACCACCACTTGCTCCTCTATGAGTTCAGCAGGAAGTCCGGCTTCTTTTCCTCTCACAATCTTCCTGATGTTGGAAACTTCTGTCTCTTTGCTCACCATATACCCGAGCACCGGCAAGATAGATAACGGATGATAGTTTGAAAGAGCCCACGCATACCGGATGAGATACGCCCTCAACCTGGCCTCGATCCTGCTGACTGCATCCAGATCTGCAGATGCGATGTCAGAAATGGAGGACCAGAAGGGATATCCTTCAAGCCCGCGCAGGAACTCGCCGAAAGGTTGGCCGGCCATGCGGCTCAACTCTCCATGCAACTTGCCTCCGGGGATGAGGTTCTCTAGTATCACGGCTGCATCGACACCTGCCTTGTTCATCCTGAAGAGGGTGATCAGATTTCTTATATCGACCTCTCTTCGAACGTACTTGAGCAGCAGGCCTCCGCCCACAGATAGAGTGCCGCCCACGGCCAGCTCCATTCTGAAGTAATAGAGCTTGTCTAGGGCGTTCTCCAACGATGCCAAATTCTTGCCGTCGTATTGCGCCAGTGCGCTGGAATAGTCGGTTCCATCAAAGGCCGATATGATGTCGGTTATGGACTCCTTTTTGGCCAGCTCATTGAGGCGCTCTGATGATAACTCACCAGCAGGCACGAGATGTTTTACAATCTCTGTGTCGGTGGCCCCGTAGAACTTGCCGCGCAGGAGGGTCTTGATGTTCCATACATCCCAGCGCCTGAGGTACTCCAGAATCAGGAATGAAGGCTCATCTATTGAGACCTCCTCGAGCTTCCTGAAGGTCTTTGCCAGATTGGCAAAGGTGGCATGCTCAATGAGCTCCACACCGGAGTAGTCCTTGGATAACGCGTCGATCTCATCCTTATACTGGGTCTCTTCCAGGTAGCGGGCGATCTCAGACATATCCATGTTCATCATCCTGGCATACATCTCAGCCGGGACAAGCTTAGTCTTCATCGCCCGGACTCTGCCCGTGATGTAAGCGTACTTCACCGGTGAACCGAACTTCGGCAAACGTAGTACAGGCATCGTCCTCACCCGAATAAGATCCTGGAAACCTCTTTCATGTGGTTATTAAAGACCTCACGCGCAAGAGTTTCGTAGGTTAAATCGTAACGCAGAGCTCCATCACTGCTCTCAACCACAGCGCCGCCTATAATGTCCAGGTTCCCGCCGTATTTTGAGGCGAGAGAGGTTATGAAGGCCTCATCTCTCTTGTTGGAGAAGACCTTCATTTCCTTGAGATCGTGAGGTTCGAGCAGCTTTTTGAGCATGGCTTCATTATCCTTCTTAGGAAGATTCTGCAGCTTTTCAAGCAGCTTCGTCCTAGCCTGCTCAAGGAGATTCTTGTGAACATTCAGTTCCGCTCTCTTGACCTCGAGATTGGCGCTGGAGATCTCCCTGCGCTCGATGCCCTCAACCGTGTGTCCAACCTCCGCTTCCTTTCTGGACTTTATCTCGGCGGCACGTTCCCTAGCTTCGTTGAGTGCCCTTGCAACCTCTTGGTCGGCTTCACCGGTTATCTGGGCGACCTTTTCCTTGCTTGTTGCCAGGACTGACTCAACCACTGCATCTAGTGCCATTGCCTCTTACACTCCTTGTAATTGGCTAGCTTAGGGTGTCACGATGCCAGAGAAGGGTGTCCAGGCGAACATCAGAATCAACGATACTGCGAGACCGAAGATGATCAGTGTCTCGGGCAGAAGCATGAGGAACAGACCCTTGCCCAGAAATCCGGGCTCCTCTGCAACGACGCCAACCACAGCGGCTCCGATACCCTGCTCACCCATACCAGCACCAATGCCTGCTAATCCGGTAGCCAAGCCTGCGCCGACAGCCAACAATCCATACAACGTTCCTGCATCTGCTACAACTGCCATTTTCCTCAATCCTCCTTTATATGAATATTATTCAATCTTTCAATTCGTTCTATCGAATTCATGCTTTCAGGAACCTCCGGACATGTCCGAAGGGACTGTACTCCACTCCACCGCCATGATTGCTGTAGAACTTCGTGAACATCTCCACATAATGCAACCTGAGTGGATGCATGAAGGGAGAGAGAATTCCCAGCAGGAAGTTGATGAAGTGAACTGCCAATAATACCACAAGACCCGCAATGATCGCAGGTATCGTGAACTCAGCGCTATTAGTCGCTCCACCGCTCAGCATGGGCATGACTACATAGAAGGCCAGCTGGTTGGCAGCGAATGCCAAGCCTACTGAAGCAAGGCCGATGGCTAATAACCTAAGATAGGATATCAGGTTGCTCACATAGAATGGCATGTGAGCAAGACCCATAGGCCCTTCCGGTCCCATTACCAGCATCACCATGGCGACTAAAATTACGATAGCACTTGCAATTACCAACATCATCTGACCAATGACGAGTCCAAGCACAAGCAACCCAAAGAATACTTGGATGAGCATCACAGGAAGTTTCTCGAAATAGGCATGCTTCTTCTCGCCGTAGGCCAGCTCCGTCTTGATGCCCAAGATTGAACCAACGCTGCAGTGAATAATGCCTATGATGACGCTAGTACCGATCAACAACAAAACAGCGTTACTTGCCAGCCGATCCAGCGGGAAAATATCAATTCCCGGCCAAAATCCGATCCTTCCCAGCGAGCCAAAAACACCTTCACCGAAATAGAGACCTGCGACTTTTACAGCCTCGAGTTCATGCTCAGGCAATTGTCCCATGACCTTGCCCCACAAACCGAGCGGGCCAAAGATCTCGCCGAAGAATATGCCGAATATAATGGCCCACACGCTGGAAATCAGAACGACGTTGATCAACTGCTGCCAGCCTGGAGTTCTGAACTTCTTCTTCAGAAGCACCATAGTCAGAAGCGACATGACGCCATAGCCGATATCACCCAGAATCATGCCGAACATGATTGGGAAGAATACGAATATCAGCAATGACGGATCGAACTCCTTATACTCGGGAATGGCGAACATCCTTGTTACCAGTTCGTAAGGCTTGACCAAGCTGGGATTATCCATCTGGGTCGGTATGTCTTCGCCCTTCTCTGCAAGTTCGTCTGCCTCATTATCTGCAATCAACGAAACTTCAAGCTTGCCGCCGGCTGCGCTCTCCAGCTCGCTCTTGAGCCTGCTGAACTGATCCGCCGGAACATACCCATCGATGACGAAGGCGTTGGCCGTCTCAGCAAACCTGAGAGGTGCCTCTGTCTTATGGGTCTGCATGGACAGATACTCGTCCGTTGCCAGCATAAGATCTTCATACTGCTTCTTCATGTCGGCAAGCTTCTTTTGGAGTGGCACTTTCTCGCCTTCCAAAGATTTGATGCTGCCTTCAAGAGTAGCAATCGCCGAGTCAACATTGCCTTCCAGCCTGGGTACGGATGTCTCGGAAAAACCATGCTCTGAAAGGACTGAAGATACTTCACCGGCCTTATCTGCAGGCACAAATACCGCTACAAAAGTTGCATTCTTGGCGCTTCCGGAATATATCTCATTTACCGGAGAAACCCTCGCTACATCGGCATCAACTGGTGTTGCTGCTGTGCCGACAAAGGTCGCCAGAGAATCATAGCCATAGTAAGATTCCAAAGGCAGCGGCAAAACAGCCAAAGGAGTCAGAGATTTGATCTGATCCTGTTTGGACTTTACTTCTGCGTCGATGGCAACGATGCGCTCGTATGTAGCAGTAACATCTGCACCGACGTTATTGAGAAGATTATCCATCTCCGATAGAACCTGGCTCTCAGGATATGCCTTATCAGGAAACTTCTTATTTAGCTCAAGGTACCTGGTGACAGATCTGAGCTTAATTAGATCCTCGGAGTATTCTTTGGCTTTGCCGATGGGCTTGCCCATCTCAAACTGAGGTTGGCTGCCATTATAGTTGACAATGTGAAGCAAGCTCAACTCATGCAGCTTTTCGACAACTGGAGATATTACGTTCTTTGACCCGGCGACGACTACACGACTCATCTTTACGGGCCTAAGCATGCAACGACCCCATGAACTCCTTTATCAGATATTCAACTGCTTTGTCCAGCTTTGCGCCGGCGCTGCCGCTCATTGAGCTTACGTTTTTCTCACCGCTGTTAACGATCGATGCCTTCTTGGCTTTCACATCGCTATCAGCTTTGGCAACGCTCTTTTCAAAGTAATCCTGTGCATCAGTCTCGGCGGATTTGACGAGGTTTGCAGCTTCAGTAGTGGCAGCGGCTATCTTCTTTTCCTTCTCATCCAAGGCCCGCTGGACTGCTGCCTTGGCTTCAGCCTCTGCCGATTTGATTTTCGATAAGATATCGTCTCTAGCCATCTGATCCCTCTACTTCTTCCCTCACTACACCTCTCCTAATTTTCAAACAGCGCTACATCACTGTTGGCTCGTGATAAACGTTCAGATCCATCCTCATCTACCAATATAAACTCTTCGGTTTTGATTTGAGGAGAGGGCGAAGTTTGACCTTTCATCTTATGATCCCCAAAATTTCAAGGCTGTTTCGAGCTCTTTGTGGTCTTTTGCGTATTCTTTGAGGTGAATTTGCTTTAGCCAGGCATCAGTCGCCTGCACCATGGCTTTGGCCCCGGCTGTGGTTCCGTCGGGATGGCCGTGGACGCCCCCGCCTGCCTGGATGATGCAATCAATGCCGTAGCCGTCCAAATTTCCATGAACCTTGGCCGGATAAACCCCGCCCGAGGCCACAGGGAAGACTCTCTTGTAGCCGTGCCAGTCCCCTCGCAGAGCGTCCCGAGAGAGGTCGTTTTCCAGAGTCTCGCGCGCCATCTTGCCCATGTAGCTTCCAGTATGCAGGTTGGTGCCCCCAGTCATGCGCACAAGCTTGGAAATGACCAGCATGGCAATGCCGTGCCCCTTGTCTCTGGTGAAGGCTCCGTGCATGGTTCTATGCACATGAATGGGAACACTAAGATGCGTCGAGAGAGCCTCCAGAGCCGAAAAGCCGGCAGTCAGGACATCGATCATGACCATGTTGGCGCCATGATCCACGGCCTGCAAAGCGCGCTCCAGGATCTTATCGGCGCCGACGGTGACGTTCACCGCATAGAAGGCCTTCTTGCCAGTCTCTGTCTCAACTCTATCCAAGGCGCCCATGACCGCTTCCAAACGGGGAATGAGTGGGCAGAAGCTCTGATCTGTCAGAGTCTCGTCATCCTTTACCAGGTCCAGTCCGCCGCGAACTGCGGCTGCGGCCACGGCCGCTGTGCCGGCCGGGTCCAGGCCCACCTTGGGCTTGACGATGGTGCCAACCAACGGACGGCCATAAACTCCCAATATTTTTCGCGCATCTTCAATGCCGAATCGCGGACCCTTGTGCGCCGAGAGCAGGCTCTCCGGGAAGATGACGTCCAGCAGGCGTACCTTTTCCAAAGCGCCCAGGCCGAAAAGGTTTCCCGCTACCACGGAGAGGTACTGGGGGATGTTTCCCGGCTCAAAAAGCTCCTCGGGAAAGCCGATCTCAACATCGTTTCCTTCCGCCAGGATCACCCTTGCCGCGAGGGAATTGTCCTGGCCCCGCACTGCGGTCCAGGTGCCCGTGGACTGCTCTGCAGCTATAGCCTCCGCCGCTTTCTGGATGGGAAGGTCGGTTTCTACATGATATTTTGCTATAAGTTCCATAATATCATTGCTTTTCTCATGCAGATATAAGAACTTCCACGTGGGATTGGCGTCCTCGCAAAAACGGTAATATAGAACTTAAGATCAGAGAAATGCTAAAGAAAAATTGGAATATAATCAGATGGGATTTGAGATGACCAAGATCACTATCAGTTTAATTAAGGCCGATGTGGGCGGCTATCCCGGCCACTCCTCGGTCCATCCCGCATTGATCGAGACGGCGGAGTCGAAGCTTGCAGAGGCAAAGAAGTCAGGCGCACTGATAGACTTTAGGGTGATGGCCTGCGGAGACGATCTGGAGCTTCTCATGAGCCACAAGAAGGGCTGCGATAACGGCGAGGTGCATGCCCTGGCCTGGGAGACCTTCGAGGAGGCCACGGAGACGGCCAAGAAGCTCAAGCTCTACGGAGCCGGACAGGACCTTTTGGCGGACGCCTTTTCCGGCAACATTCGCGGCATGGGCCCGGGCGTGGCTGAGATGGAGATCGAGGAGCGCACCAGCGAACCGGTGGTGGCCTTCATGATGGATAAGACCGAGCCAGGTGCCTTTAATCTGCCTATTTTCAAGATATTTGCCGATCCCTTCAATTCCGCCGGTCTGGTGATAGACCCGGCCTGCCACCATGGCTTCACATTCGAGGTCTGGGACATCATGGAGAACAAGAAGGTCTTCATGGATTGCCCGGCTGAGATGTACGACCTGCTGGCCTTGATCGGCGCTAAGAGCCGCTATGTGATCAAGAGGGTCTATTGCAAGCCCAACAGCAAGATCTCAGAGCAAGAAGCCGTGGCTGTGGTGAGCACTGAGAAGCTCTACCAGACAGCCGGCACATACGTCGGCAAGGACGATCCTGTGGCCCTGGTGCGCTGCCAGTCCGGCCTGCCTGCTTTGGGGGAGGTGCTGGAGCCCTTCGCCCTCGGCCACCTGGTATCGGGATGGATGCGAGGCAGCCACAATGGTCCTCTCATGCCCTGCTCCTTTGAGACGGCTCATCCCACAAGGTTCGACGGCCCGCCCCGAGTCGTCGCCGCCGGATTCCAGATGGCTTACGGCAAGTTTGTTGGTCCCGTCGACCTCTTCAAAGACGTCGCCTTCGACCTGACAAGGCAGAGGTGTCTCGAGATCACCGATTACCTGCGAGCCCACGGCCCCTTCGAGCCGCATAGGCTGCCCATGGAGGACATGGAGTACACCACGCTCCCCCATGTCATGAAGGTGCTGGAGAAAAGGTTCGTGAATGCGGAGTAACCGCTTCGCGAATCTTCATCTATTTATTTATCGTCCACGTGGGTGTATTTGATGAACCTCCCAGAAAGTGATGTCAGGCTTTTTTTCCGTCTGTATCATTCTTTATTACTTTATATTAATAACAGATGTAAAGTTCTTGAAGGCCTGAACCGTCCTTCCGATCTTCATAAATTGAATCCCGAAGATCTGAAAAAGTTGAAAGACAGATTATATGGCTCTTCTGATCTGATCGACTCTTTTGTCAAGGATAATCCTGAGAATCTCTCATCTGAGGAGCAAGAAATTGTATCTACCTGGAAGAATTTCGTCAGGGACAGGTTCTACATCGTTCGCCATCTGAAGAATCACACCGTATTCCTTGATTCAAGCCATCCACCCAAGGCATATGGGGTGCTGGGGATGCTCACTTCTTTTGAGGAGATGATGGGTCCGGGACTGCCGATAATGGTTGATGCCACCCTCCTGCCATTTAGAAATCTGATCATTTATGACGGGACACTGTTATCCTTCAATATAATATTTGGCGGTGGCATACGCAGGAGCATCAACGACTCTTATAGCCAGGCCAAGAGCCTGGGAATAATCACAACTCTACCATTCTCTTCTGAAAAGGTCAAGTCTGAGGATTCCGAGATACTGAGAGGATATCTTAAAACAGAATACAGTCGAGATGTCCACCATGAGGAAATATGGGAACTAATCGGCAAAAATCCCGATCTTATGGTCGTATATTGTGAAGAGATAGGCAGAGTTCATGCGAGGACTTATAAAAAAAGGCTGAGGGAAGCGGGTATCGTCGAAGGCTGGTTTGCCTTGATAGACGGGATCATAATTGCCGGTGGAAAAACGCAAAAAGAGGTTGAAAGAATTATGAAATCCCTGCTGCCCCCTGAGAAGATAAAGCTGGTTTATATATTCCAGCTAAAAGCGAAATAAAGTGGATCATGAGATGCCAGAGAGCCAGGCTGCCGAAGAGATAGAGGAAGCAGAGGCCACACCTATCCTTGAACCCGTAGAGAAAGAGGCAGCCACGCCAGCGGCGCCCAGGAAGCGCCGCCGCCTCAAGGTGGCCCATCCCGAGCGCTGCATCGGCTGCCTGAGCTG
>JAPKYA010000110.1 GCA_026394565.1 Methanothrix sp. | reverse complement strand
AAGATCCGGGACATTGTCGATAACCTGGACCGACCAGGCGACACTCCAGTGGCTGTGGTCTATCATGCCTCCTGGCCAGATGAGATGGTGCTGCAGGGAACCCTGGCTGATATCGCCGAAAAGGTAGAGGCGGCAGGCATAAGCAAGAGCGCCCTCATCCTGGTAGGCGGCGTGGTGAAAAGAACGGGATTTCGGAGGTCTCACCTATACAGAGATCGGTAGCCATCCTGGCCTTCCCCAGAGATAGGGAGAAGGCAGAGAGAATAGCCCAGGCTCTGCAAGAGAGTTATTCTCCTACCATTGTCCTTTACGAGAAAGACAAAATTGAGATGGTGCTGGAGAGATATGAGCTGGTTGTAGCAGTCATGGCCGTAGGAATTGTTGTGCGAAGCCTTTGCCGACACCTCAAAGATAAGTGGACGGACCGGCCCGTCGTGGCCGTCGATTCTGCTCTCTCCTGCGCCGTGCCGGTTGTGGGAGGCCATCACGGAGCCAATGAGCTGGCCCGCTTCCTGGCGTCTCAACTTGGCCTTTATGCGGCCGTCACCACCGCCACCGACGCCTGCGGCCAGACCTGCCTGGAAGAGGTTGCGGCCCGGCTTCGCGCAACAGTCGTCAACAAAGAGGCCTCCAAAGCCGTCAACCTGGCCTTCCTAAAAGAAGACGTTCCCGTTTTAAGGCTGAAGGGGCCCAGGATAGTAGTAGTGGATGAGGATGTGGCTGTCTTGAAAACGAAGGGCCTGGTTGTGGGCATAGGCGCCAGGAAGGGTGTCCGCGCCTCGGAGGTGCTGCAGGCCATTGATGAGGCATTAAAAGAGACTGGCAGAAAGCGTGAAGATATCGCCATCCTGGCCACCGCCTGGCTGAAGAGCGAGGAAGAGGGCATGCTCCAGGCCGCAAACATCTTGGGAAAGGAGATGATTTGCCTCTCCAAGGAGGCTCTCAATTCTCAGGCACCCAGCACTGCCTCCCGGGCCCAGGACCTGGGGCTGACAGGCGTGGCCGAGCCGGCCGTCCTGGCCCTGGCCACAAAGCTCATTTTTCCCAAGAAAGCCTACGGGAGGGTAACAATTGCCATCGGAGAGTAGGCATAAACTCTCCATCGTGGGCATCGGCCCCGGCTCGCGGGAGCTACGCACCGCTGCGGCCACGCGGGCCATACGCTTGGCTGACTTCGTGGTCGGCTACAAACCTTATCTGGAGCTGATCAGCGATCTCTTGCCGGGAAAGCAGGTCTTCTCCAGCAGCATGGGAAAGGAGGTGGATAGGGTCTCAGCAGCAGTCGATCTTCAGGAAAGGGGGTCGGTGGCCCTGGTGAGCAGCGGGGATCCCAATGTCTACGGCATGGCCGGTCTCGGCCTGGAGCTGGCCGAGCGGCCCTCTGCAGTCGAGATTGTGCCTGGAGTCACCTCTTTTACCGCCGCCTCCTGCCGCGCCGGCCTCGCCTTTTGCGAGTGCGTGGCCGTGATCAGCCTCAGCGATCTGCTCACACCCTGGCCGCAGATCGAGGGCCGCCTGCGCCTGGCCGCAGAGACACAGATGCCTGTAGCTCTCTACAATCCCAAAAGCAAGAGGCGCGACTGGCAGCTCCTGCACGCTTTGGACATTTGCGGGTCCAGAGACGTCCTGGTGGCAAAAAACATCGGTCGCGAGGCAGAAGAGATCTTTTGCACCAGCTCGGAAAAGCTGATGGAAGAGGAGAGCCTGCGAGAGAGGATCAATATGACCTCTCTGGTCATCATCCTCGGCCGGGGCGTATTCCGGGGATCGGCATGCCGGGAGGCAGCAATAAACCTGGTGGGCATCGGCCCGGGCGATTATGGAAACTTAACGCAGGAAGCGCATAGCATCTTAAGAGCCTCGCAGAAGATCTACGGGGCACAGAGATACCTGCAATTAATTGGTGACATCACTTCTGCCCAGAAGGTCACTCACAGCGGCCCCTGCCCGGAGAGGATGGCCGCCCGCTTAAAGGAGGCAGTCCAAGTTGCCGGGGCCGGCGGCAAGGCATCCATCCTCACGGGCGGCGACCCGAGCATCTTCAGCTCCGGCTGGAGAATCCTGGATCAGGCCGCGCTGCCCGTGCACATCTCTCCCGGGGTCAGCGCTTTTTCCTCTGTGGCCGCAAGAGCCGGCGCGCCCCTGGTTAGCGACTTCGCCCTTCTCTCCTCGGCTCATGATCCGGCACGACTCTGTGCGCTCGCAGGAGCCGGCTTTGCCGTGGTGGCCTACAATGTAAAAGGACAGGAAATTGCCCCACTGCTGGAAGACGTCGACCCGATGCGACCCGTTGTTTTGGCCCAGGATGTATCCCGAGAGGGAGAAAATACTATGATTCTCACGGCTGAGGACCTTTTGGCTGCAAAGCCGAATGGTTTTCGCAACACACTGCTTGTCGCCTCCGCCAATTCGCGCATATTAGAGGGAAGGATAATCACCAAACGAGGATATGAGAGCAAATACTGCTACTAGAGCTATTCGAGCTGATTTCCCATGATGGAAGATTACACGGATATTGGTGCTGTCACCCCCGAGGCCCTGGAGATAAGCAGAAAGAGCCGGCGGATCATCTCGGAGATGATTGGAGACGGCACTCTTCAGGATAGAATCAAACAGAGATGCGTCATTGCCACCGGCGATCCCGGCGTGGCCGAAATTTTGAGATTTCAGGGCCGGCCCGGCGAGGCAGGCCTGCAGGCCCTGGAGAAAGGAGCGCCTATTTTCGTGGACATAAAGATGGTGCAAGCAGGGGTTTTAAAGAAGGGGCATAATAGCCCCATTGAGGCCTTCATCGGCCAGGGGGATGCTCTGGCTACGGCACAGGGCATTACCCGCACCTCGGCCGGAGTCATGGCCCTGCAAGACAAGCTCTCCGGATCCATAGTAGTGATAGGAAATGCGCCTTCCGCTCTGCTCACGCTGTGCGACCTCATAGAGGCGGGAAAGGTCTTGCCGCGCCTCGTCATAGGCGCTGCTGTGGGCTTTGTCAATGCGGCGGAGAGCAAGGAGCGACTGAGAGAGATCGATGTGCCGTCCATATCTACGGCAGGCACGCGCGGAGGGACGCCCATCGCCGTCGCGGCCATAAACGAGATCATAAATGCCTATGCCCGAGCCAAACACTGATACCGTCAAAGATGCTGTCAAAGATCCAATAACGGGCTTTGCCATTCCCCTTTCCTGGATCCGGCTCTGCCCAGATCCAGAGGCTCTGCAAAAGATCCAAAGCGGCAGATGGGTCATTCTCTCCAGCGGCCTTCTTTGCAGACGCGGCCTGACCACAGGAACGACAGCAGCAGGAGCATGCAAGGGAGCCGTCCTCTCCCTGAAGGGATCGGTCCATGTCCTGGAGGTCGCGACCCCGGCCGGCATCCCCGTCTCCTTGCCTGTAGTGGCCAAGGGGGGCTTTTGCCTGGCCGTTAAAGATGGCGGCGACCATCAATTCGATGTCACCGCCGGCCTGGAGATTGCGGCCCAGGCCAGTCCGTCAGAGGAGACGGTTCTTGTGGCAGGAAAGGGAGTAGGCAGGATTGCAGCCAGGGGGCTATGCGATGAGGTGGGAAGGCCCGCCATTAGCCCGTCAGCCCGAGAACAGATCATGTTGGCCATCAAGCAGGCCTTGCATGAGACGGGGCTGGCAGGGGCAGAGGTGGAGTTGTCAATTCCCCGCGGGGAAAAGTTTGCCAATGAGACCCTCAATCCCCGCCTGGGCATAATGGGAGGCATCTCCATCCTGGGCTCGACCGGCTTTGTGGAACCCTGGAATGATCACTTCATCGGCGATCGAGCCCTGGAGCTGAAAGGCGCCAAGAAGGTGCTCGTCACCACCGGCAGAACGGGCCTAAAGTTTTGCCGCATTCTCTTTCCCGATCATAAAGCTGTGCTTATGGGAAGCCAGCTCGACAGGATAGCATTTGAGAAAGAACAGGAGAGCATCCTCTGCGGACTGCCCGCCCTCATTCTCAAATGGGCTTGGCCCCAGATCCTGGATGAAACAGGTTACGGCACTGTGGCCGGGATGGTAGAGATAGAGCCGCAGCATCGGAACATCGCCAGGGCTTTGCAGATGGCCAAAAAGAAGCTGCCCAAAACTCGCATCGTTCTGCTGCGCAAAGATGGAAGCATCCTGGCAGATGTGCCATAAAGCAGAATTCATATTTAGGTAAATTATGGAGCAGGCAAGATCATGATCATAATAGGAGTGGGCGCCGGCCCGCAGATGCTGACGGCACAGGCTGCACAAGCAGTCGCCCAGGCCGGACTCATCTACGGATCAAAGAGGGCCATCGATCTGGTCAGAAAGCACATAAATCCGGGCTGCACAGTCAGAGTCATTGAGGACTACAAGAAGCTACACGATCTTGCGGATGACGCGGTGGTTTTAAGCACAGGCGACCCCATGCTCTCCGGCCTGGGATATCTCAGGGGTATGGTAATCCCCGGCATCTCCAGCCTGCAGGTGGCCTGCGCCCGCCTAAAAATCAGTCAGCTCAAAGTGGTTCCCATCACGGTGCACGGCCGCAGCCTGGACCCGGAAGCCGTAGCCTTTGAACTTCGCAGGGGAAAATGCGTCTTTCTGCTTACGGATGATGACACCGACCTGCAGAGCCTCTGCCGAAATCTGGAATCGCAGGGCCTGCATAGAGAGGTCGCCGTTCTAATCGACCTGGGCTATCCTGAGGAGAGGATTGAGCGGACCAACACAGCCAGCCCGCCCCAGGCCCCAGGCCTATCCTGTGTTTTCATTGGCGAATTCTAAGGATTGCAGCTCTTGCAAGGAAGATAGCCCTGCCTCTTTGCGTCCTCCATGTTCTGGAAGTAGATGCGGTTCTCCGGCTTTATCTTGAGAGCATAGCGACAGTCCATTCGATGGTACTTTTTCGAGGTAATGCTTCCCATAAAAGTGGCTTTCGCCTCATTGGACAAAGTCGAAGACGATGCCACTCCTGCAACGGATTCTTTGCCACCTATCTCTTCCGGAGCATCCTGCGTCTCTTTCGTAGAGATGCTCTCCTCAACGGGCCGCTCTTCATCCAGCTTTTGCTTGGAAAACTCTTCATCCAGATCCACCGGCCATGGTACTTGCTCGAATGCCCGCTCTTGCCCGGACTTTTCCAGGCTGACTCTCCTGCTCTCCATCGCTAAAACGCCTTGGGGACCCTTTGCTTCTATTGCACAATCATATTCTCCTGCCGGAATTTTCACATTCTTGGCGATCTCAAAGCTGTAATCCCGGTTCGGCTCGATCTGCATCAGCAGGTATTTGGTGTTTAATTGCTCTCTCTCCCCCTGACATAGAGTGGCATTGAGCATGAGATAAGCAAGCGAGCTATTGCCGGACAGCATAAGGTCCCCCCGCACACTAAAAAGATCGTTTCGTAGTTCAGCATCAAAATCCATCTGCATTGCCGGCTGACCCTCAGGCATCGTAGAAGGCGTCTGAGTGATGTCCCCTGCCTTCTCCAGGCAGCCCGTCAGACAGAATAACGCCAGGATAAAAGGAAATAAAATTAGAGTTATACCACACTTACTAAAAATTTTTACACTCAATTGATCAACCCCTTTATTTCCAGTGGAGATCACCTCTGCAAAGATCGCAGCACCCGCAACAATCCTTCCAAGCAGTCCAGTTGCTTTTTCAGCTTATCCGGATCATGCTCATCTTCCAGGACTGCAGCGATCTCTCGCAACCTATGCAAGAGAGAAACACGCAGATTGCCTATCGCAGCAATCAATTCTTCATCTATTTCCTCTCTCTCCGGCAAATGTGCGCGATCAGATTTTGGTTTTTCCTCCAATTCTGCCCCGGATAAGCCGGAAGGCCGCGCTCTTGCCTGCGAATTAGGCTCATCGGCAAAAGAACAGACGGGGCAGACGACCTCACCCCGGCAACGAAAAAGAGGTGCGCCACAGTCATGATGTGTGGCCAACATGGTGCAGCCCTGCTCCAGGAGCTTGGTTATCTTGCTAAGAACTTCATCCTCATCCATGTCTCATCACCTACGTGCCACATACGTTTAAATACAACGACCATATCATCACTCCTCAACTGATTAAGACGGATATCGTCATAACCTTTTTCCCAGAAATGGGTGGTGATTCTACGACAGCTGATAATGTCCTTAAGCAATGCGTTGAGGTACTAGAACGTATTATGAGCGATGATGCCGTCCCGAGGAACATCAGGCGCTCCGCAGAGAACGTTAAATCCATCCTCATGGACGAGAGAGTAAGCGAAGCAATCAAGGCCGCATCTGCCATCTCCATACTTGACGAGATAAGCAATGACCCCAATATTCCTCTTCACACAAGAACTTTGATCTGGAATGTTGCCAGCCAGCTTGAAACCATACCAGTAGCTTGAGATCATGCTGGTAGCTTAAAAAAAAGTTTCCTGATACCAGCCATGCATGGTCCTTTAGCCTAAGAAGAGAGCAACCACAACAAAAAATGCAAGGTAGAAGAGAGACCGTATGATTTCCACTGGAGACTCAGTCTCTCTGGTCTTCAATTTTATGCAGAAACTTTTAATAGCTATTTCTTTCTCGCGATGTGCAACTACTAGTTTTCTACTGTAATCCGGACTTCACTGAAGAACCGATTGATTTGCAGAACTCTTTTGCGACAAAATCTAACCATGCTATCTATAATAATAATGATAATAAGGATTGCTTCTATGACAAAAAAACTTATATATAAGCAAATCAAACCATACAACAAGCCTTTTTTATTTCATTATCTATCATGAGAAATTACGCCCTTTTTATTATCGTTCCACTGGAAATCATGGGGTAGGGGGCTTGAGTTCCACTGGAAACAAGGGGGTGTTTACCATAACTCTTAATATCCCCCAAGACCAAGAAAAACTGTTCGAGGGGAATTATCTTGGTATCTATTTCAAAAGGGTTATTTGCTGATTTATTAGCGCAGGGAGGCATTTTTCAGTCCAGGGATGTCCTGCGTCCTACCTATACACCAAGCGAACTGCCTCATAGAAATGAGCAGATCAACGGCTTGGCATCTGTTTTGGTTCCTGCATTAAGAGGTGAAACCCCCTCCAATGTTCTCATCTATGGAAAAACCGGTACTGGTAAAACTGCAGTCGCTAAGTACGTGGGAAAAGAACTAGAGGAAGCGAGTTTTGGTGATATGAAGTGTGCAGTGATCTACATCAACTGCGAAGTGGTAGACACCCAATACAGAATTCTGGCTCATCTAGCAAGGCATTTTGACAAAGAGATCCCAATGACCGGCTGGCCCACGGATCAAGTCTATGCGGAGTTCAGAAATGCTGTAGATGGAGAGAAACAAGTTGTCGTGATAATGCTGGATGAAGTAGACAAGCTGGTGAGAAAAGGAGACGATGTCCTCTACAACCTCTCCCGCATTAACTCTGATCTGCTCCGCTCCAAGGTCAGCATCATCGGCATATCCAATGATCTTAAGTTCACAGAGTTTCTGGATCCAAGAGTAAAAAGCTCCCTTGGCGAGGATGAAATCATCTTTCCGCCTTACGATGCCGAGCAGATTAGAGACATTCTGGAACAGAGAGCCAAGCTCTCTTTCAGTCCAGGCGTTCTTCAAGAGAGCGTCATACCCTTGTGCGCTGCTTTTGCGGCCCAAGAGCATGGAGACGCTCGCAAAGCTCTGGATCTTCTCCGCATATCCGGAGAATTAGCTGAAAGAGCTCGCTCTGTTGTGGTAAGCGAGGATCATGTGCGCTCTGCCCGAGAAAAGATTGAGCAGGACAGGGTAGAAGAGGTAATCAAGACACTGCCCACCCAGTCCAAACTGGTGCTCTACAGCATTGTTCTATTAGAAGAGCAGGGAACAAGAAACATCACCACCAGTGCCGTCTACAACATGTACAAACAGCTCTGCCCTCTGGTTGAAACCGACTATTTGACCCATCGCAGGATAACAGATCTCATCGCAGAGCTGGATATGCTGGGCATATTGCACACGATCGTAATAAGCAAAGGTCGATACGGTCGGACCAAGGAGATCACACTCAGCGTTTACTCCGGCAAGCTCAAGGCTACGTTGCAGCAGGATTATCGTCTGAAGGTCTTGGGAAGCGTCAATGTGCCTCAACAAGCTCGACTGGGGCTCTGATTTGATAAAATTATAAAATACGGAAACATTTAGATACTTTGAAGGCGGCTTTGGGCATGAGTGAGGAAATGATCCTGAGGATATGCCTGATGCTGTCAATAATTTTATCAGCATTGGCGAACGGGGCGGTTTCAGATAATGTTTTGCCCTTATCAGAATCTTTTCAGCTAAGGGAGATATCTGCCCAAGAGGTCATGGCAAACGCAAATAGTAGCCTTACTATCTATGACCATGTAATCATTGCGGGCGATTTATTTTTGAATATAGATCAATATACTCCCATAAGGATAACAAATTCAGTATTCAGGGATAATGTAAGCTGCAAAGGGGTGACATTTTATGGGGATGTGAATTTTGAAAATACCATTTTCCAAAGGAATGCCATTTTTAATGAAACCAAATTCATGACGGCAGCGAATTTCAACGGCAGCCGTTTCCTGGGTGAGGCTAGCTTCAATATGTCCCGCTTTACAGATGGTGGGAATTTTGATTTTACCTATTTTAATGGTCTGGCCGACTTTGCCGGTGTCTGGTTTGATAAATTCGCAACCTTTTATAACGCTACATTTATGGGAGAAATTCAGTTTCCCTTCTCGGAATTCAATGGTGCTTATGCCAACTTCGAATCCGCGCAATGCATTGGAGACGTCTATTTTTACGGCAGTCAGTTCAATTCTTACAGCACCTTCGCAGATGCGCGACTGGAAAAAAACGCCGACTTTCATGCAACAAAGTACTCAAATGGCGTAGGCTTTTTCCATGCGCAGTTTCTTGGGCAGGCGGATTTTGCTCGATCTCACTTTATCGAGGATTCCATCTTTTCTCAAGCTCACTTCAACGATGTGGCCAGTTTCTTGAATGCCAAGTTCGATGGGCCGGTATTCTTCAACGATACTGTTTTCGGTAAAGATGCCGATTTTGATAATGCGCAATTTCAGGCACCCACGGATATGTCTTATATCGCTTTTGAAGGCGATTTAAAAATGAATAGCACAAAGATTGCCGGTATGGTGTTTGATGGTTCAACCTTCAGCGGGGGATCTCGCTTGTATCTGGCCAAAGCAGATATCAACAGGTTTATAGTGAGCTGGAGTCAGATACGCGATATCCTCAGTTTTGACACTGCTGCCTACCTCTCGTTGATCAAGAATTATAAGGACCTCGGCCAGGGCAACGATGCCAATGAATGCTACTATGAGTATCGATATCTGAATCAGGCTCGTAAGCCGATCGGCTTTTCCAAAATTCTGGATGAATTGGCCTGGCTTTCTTGCGGTTATGGGGTGCGTCCTCACTATGCGCTTCTCTGCGGAATGGTGATCATTCTCATCTTCTCCATTATTTATTGGCTTGGCAGGGGCGTAGAAGGCTTTCACGATATTCACGGCCACCAGCTCATGGTAGCTTCTCTCTTCTACAGTACGATCGCCTTTACCGCTAATTCAAAAGGGCTTCCTCTGCGGGGGCACTATAAATATCTGGGAATTGCGGAGGGCATTGTAGGATGGCTGCTTATGGCCTTATTTCTCGTGACGTTAGGCAGGCTGATCATTGGATAAAAAAAATTGATTAAAATCTATCTGTGACCCGGCTGGCGGTTCTTTGCATTTGCAAATGGATTCGAATCATTTTGGGTCGGAGTCATATTTCCTAGCGTCCCATTGATGAGTGTTACATTTTCAAGTGATCCATTGATGAGAGTTGCATTCTTGAGGGTTTCATTTATCTGGGTAGCGTTAATCGAATCATTTGTCGTTGTCTGCTCTGTCCCGAAGGCAAGTCCAAAAGCTTGAGCTGCGAATACGAGCAGAAGCATTGATGCCATTGCTATGAAGCTCTTCATTTTTACACCCACTCTTTTTTTCCTTGCGTCATGCTTCTTTGAATTTAAATTTTGCGTTAATATTGCGGCAAAAGATGTATAAGTCCCAAGGAAAAACGACTAAGCAATTTTAAATCCAATGTAGGCAGGGGAACTATGAGGCAGCAATATCTTGCAGTGATGGCATTACTATCTCTAAATGCGATCTTGTTTTGTGCAATGGGGGCCGTGAATAACAGCAGCATCTTTCTGGGAGGTGCGGAGATAAACGATAGCGGTTTTCGTCCCAATGTCGATGGATTCGGCTTTCAAAATTACGGCGAGAATCCCCAGACCGTCGACCTGACCCCGGCGGAGATGCAGCGCATGTTCGGAGACAAGGTTTGCGCCAGCACCGCTGGCGGCAAGTGCACACTCACCTATCCTGCCGAGCGCTGGATGAATCAGGCCGTCTCTGCAATGAAATCGGGACACTGCGAGGGCATCGCCGTCCTATCCAGCCTTATGTATTACAACCAGACAAGCCCCAGCCTTTTTGGTGGCAACAGCGTCATTGATCTCTCGCTGCAAGATGTCTTGCTGCAGCGGGAGATAGGCTACTGGTGGACCACCCAGGTCACAAGTCCCGGCGGATCGAAGAAAGTGCTGGAGTCCCCCAGGGCGGTGCTGGACACTCTGGCCGGGGCCTTCGGCAATGGTTCCGGATCCGGAGAATGGTGGGTCATGGGCATCTATCTGCCTGACGGCAGCGGCGGTCACGCTATTACGCCTTTTGCTGTAGAGGATCGCGGCAACGGCACGGCCCGTATTCTGGTATATGATAATAATTGGCCCAAGGAAAGTAGGTTCATCGAGGTGGATACGCTCTCCAATACCTGGCGCTACCAGGCATCGGTCAATCCGGATGAGCCGAACAGCCTCTATTCCGGTAACGCCAGCACCAGGAATCTGGAGATTGTCTCCCTCTCCTCGCGCCTCGGGCAGCAGCAGTGCGATTTTTGCGGAGAGGAAAATAGCGCTGGCAATGGAAGTGCTGCCGGGAATGATGTGAGCAAAGGGGTGGGGCAGGGCGCGAAAAACATCCAGATCTGGCAGAGCGGCAAGGCTCGCGCACTGATCACGGATGAAAACGGCAGCAGAGTTGGTCTCCTGGAATCGGGCCAGTTTGTAAATGAGATCCCGGGAGCAGAGATTCGCAGTCTGAAGTTTGGCCTTGCCGGCATCGGAAATGCTCATCCGCCAGTCATTTTGCTTCCCTTAGCAACGATAAATGCTTCTCACCTGGCCATAGAAATCAGCAGCACTGCCAATGGCAGCCAAAAAAATCAGGCAGATACGGCCATCATTGCCCCAGGCTTTGCCCTGGCCTCCTCCGTTCCTGACCTGGGGCAGGGCCAGCAGCAGAGCATGGATCTTTTCCATGAGGATGAAGCATATAATGTCAGCATTGGAGCCAGCAGCCAGTTGTCTCCCTCCATCTCAATAGATACCGATTATCAGAGAATCACCCTTAGCGGCCTGAAAATCGACCCATCCGGCAGGATCAATATCTCTATGAATCCGGCTCTGGAAGCCTTTCGCATGAGCACGCTCGGAAATCTCAAGCCGGGAACGCTGCAGCTTCTGTTGACCTCCCTTGATCCGGGGAGCGGGGCGTCGTCCTCATTCAAGAGCCTCGATCTAATGTTGCGGCCGGATGATGCCGTTTCCATGGACTTTGCCGGATCCATCGGTGGTGTGTCAACGCCTTCTCTCGTCGTCTCTCGCAAGAACGGGGGAAGGCAAGAGATGTCGCTGCAATTCGTCTCTAAAAATGTCCCCACGGATATGGCAAAGATTCCAGACATCACGAACTTGACCAGCTCCAAGATATCTGGGCCGATCCCATCCTCCGGCAGCGGTATGAGCAGGCCGAGCTCCGTCGGATTGCCGGGCGTGGGAACCCCCACGTTCCCCTGATTTTTTAACGCAATACCCCGCGCCGATGAAATTTGGGCTGAAGCGAGGAAGGCGGCAGCTACACTGGGGCTCTCCGGCTATACCGGGATCGACTTCGTACTGAGGGAGCGGCCCTGGGCGGTGGATGTGAACGCCAGGCCGACCACCTCCATCATCTGCATCGCCAGGGTAATCCGAGAGGAGATAGGAGAACTGATCATGGGGGCGAGGTTTGGAGGGATGCCAAAAGAGGTGCACGTGGAGGGGGAGTACGTGTTTAGGAAGGAGGATTTGAGCTAAGATGTGGCTGCGGACAGATGAAACAAATGAAGCTATAAAATCGCTTCATAAGACGCATCAATTTGTACTGCAGATCCATGAAGATGCTTACAACTGGAAATGGGTTATAATCGCACTTCATAACTCCACTCAAGCATTTATGGTCTTGGCATTGAAAGGTACCGCATCATTCAATGTCTGCAAAAATAGGAAAAAATTCCTAGATGCGATGTTTTCTGGAGACGACTATCCCGAGCTACGAATGAAAAATTTTTTAGATTTATATAAGGACATAAAATCCGAAGATCGGATGAAGATAGGTGTTAGTAGTAAGAATCTTTTGGCTTCGATGGAAACTGATTATGCCATGGAAACATTAAATGAATTTCGAAATAATTTTATTCACTTCGTACCATCTTCATGGAGTCTTGAAATATCAATATTGCCGGGATTGTGCAAATCTGTTCTATATGTTATTGAATTTCTTATTCTTGAGTCAGGAAATATTCGTTTCTACACCAACTATGAACTCGAAAAGGCAAGTTTATCCAAATTGATTTCCGAGATAAGAATAGAACTTGAAAAGCTTGAAAATGAGTACATTACAATTGAATAGAATTACAGGATTTCTCTGTCATTAGGAAGTTTATAAAATCCAGCCCCTAAATCTAATTTCTTTTCTTGTGCAGAATCCACATATCTTTATCCCTTGAAAACCGGATAGTATTCAATGCAAAGCATGAAGTCTCAAGTCGTCTCAAAGCCATCGAAATCTAAGCCAAAGCCCGCTCTGGAGGATCTAAAGCAGTTGCTTCGCGATAACCTGGCGGACTTGCGCAGGGAATATCGCGTCGGTTCCCTTTGGCTTTTCGGATCCTACGTTCGGGGCGAGCAGCACAAGCGTAGCGATCTTGATATTCTAGTGCAGTTCGAGGAAGTGCCCACACTTCCCAAGTTCATCTCCCTTGAGCGGAAGCTGCGCGAGATCACCGGCATAAAAGTTGATCTCGTATCAATTCGCGCCTTAAAAGGCGATATTGGAGAGCGCATTCTTCGGGAGAAGGTAGCATTGTGAAGCCCGAGCGAAGGCACATCGACTTTCTGCAGGATATCGTGAATAACCTGGAGAAGGCAGAGAGCTTCGTGGAGGGAATGGACTTTGAGGATTTTCTGGCTGATGAAAAGACACGCTATTGTGTGGAAGACCGCCAAGGAATTCGCCCCAGAGATACGCTCAGAAATTGAATCCATCCTCAACCGTGAGCGATCGAATGGGAAAAAAGAGGTTTGAGCCCTACTCCACCTCTCCCTCTTCCACAGGCTCGCGCGGCGCCAGCAACAGCTCATTGAAGAGCAGGATCTCAATCACCTGGGCCACATAGCGCCTCTGCTGATACCTCTGGATATCCTGGGTCATCATCAGCTCCGCCTCCACCTGCACCCGGATCAGACAGAGCCTCATGTCCCTCTGATCCTCCTCCTGGATGCAGAGGTTGAAGATGTCCTTTAGCAGCCAGGGCAGCCTCATGGGGTTTCGAAGAGCCCTGGCCACGAGCAGGATGTAGGCCTTGATCTGATTGGGCTCCTTGATATCATCCGCTCCGCAAAGCAGCAGCAGGTCATCGGCGGAGAAATTCTCGCCGTTTACGGTTATGGTGTTGTTCAAAGGAAATCACCTTGCATTATCTTCTCGCAGAGCATGAGGTCCCCGGCCACATTTACATTCACCGCCAGCTCAATTCTCTCCAATATCAGGTGAAAGTCCTCCTGCTCCTTTTCTATCTCGGTTCCATCCAGCACATTTATGCCTGCCGGAACGATGAGCCGGCCCTGGTAGTTGAAGAGGGAATCAGGCCTTCGTCCCAGGCGGCTGTGCAGATCGAGGGGAGTGTGAGTGGAGAGCGCCAGCTCGGGCCGCTCCTCATAAACCTCGATGATATCATCGATCAGATCCGAAGTGACCAGAGGCAGATCGGCCATGATGATCATAATTGGGTCGGTAACCTCTGCCTTCTGCACTGCCTCAATCATGTCCGCCACATAGCCATAGCCTCCGGTCTCCACTACAAAGAGCCCCCTCTCAACGGCCCACTCCCGGGTATGGGGCACATTGTCGGTGGTGGCCACAAAGATACTATCCGCAGAGCTGTCCTCCAAAGCCAGAGCCACATATTCGATAAGCGGCCTGCCAAAGAGGGTCACCAGCGGCTTTTCTCCCATCTTCAGCCGCGAGCCTCGGCCTCCCGCCATCACCAGAGCATCCAGGGAAGAACACCTCCTAAAGTCAGAGCCGCCGCCAGGGCCACCACTCTTGCCACCTCATTGGTCGCACCTATCCCGTCCCCTGTGGCTCCTCCGAAATTCCTCTTCGCTATAATAACCATGTAAAGGGCGGCCGCTTGAGCGGCGAAAAGGGCCGCCAGTCCCAGGGGACCCAAAGCCGCCGCGCACAAGACGGCCGATATCGCCAGGCCGATGAGAAACTGCTTTGCGCCTGTTCGCTCAATCATGATCTGGCCAAAGCCCTTCTGCAGAGAGACGGAGAAGGCGGCAAAGCAGATCATGGCCTCTTTGGCGGAGACTTCCGCCACCAGCAGGGCTAGGGGCAGAAGAGCGCAGGGTATGTCGGATATTGTCGCGAAGGCGGCCAGCAGGATCACGGCCATGAAAACTGCGCCCCCTGTGCCCAGAGAGACATCCTTCATAGCCTGGACTTTTTTCTCGAGGCTGCCGTGGGCGATCACCCCATCCCCGAAGTCGGCCAGACCGTCGATATGATTTATGCCGCAGAGCTTGTAGATCGCAACTATCACCACTATGGCCACCAGATTGGCGGGAAGAGCCTGCCCCGCGACGTAGGCAGCCCCCCCCAAGATCGCGCCCAGGGCCAGGCCCACCAGAGGAAAGATGTAAACATGCCTCATCAGGGCTTCGATGCCTTCCATGGATATGCCTACCGGTATGGTGGACAGCCAGCCGAATCCCGACTTAAGAGCAAAGAGCAGGTCTTTCAATGTGAGCTCCCTTCGCACAGAGCCGCCCGGGTATACATATTGGCAGACACTCCCCCGATGAGCCCGGCCACCACATCATCCATGAAGGGGCCCAGGCGGGAGAGGATTCCCGGCTTGGCCTTGTCATAGCGGACATAATCGAACAGCCCTTTATAGCCGCCCACATACTTGGCAATGGCCAGACCCAAGACCTCATCCGCGATAAGACAGGTCAGATCGTTCTCATAATCGGCTGGCCGCAGGTTGGGTAAATTGCACCCCTCTCCCTCCGACTCCAGCAGGACGCCTGCATAAATAAGAAGCGCCAGATTGGGATCGGATAACGCAAGAGCCATCTCCTGCCGAAAAACCGCTTCTGCCTTCTCGCGCGTCTCCACTCCAGGGTGGGGAAAGTAAAGCTGCATTGCCGCGGAGACGATCTCATCTTCGCCAATTCCCATGCTCTTCAGCACATCTCTGATATCTCTCATAGCCATGGTAATGCCTGCTATGGCGGGGTAGGATAAAAAAATATCTGGATAATCGCCAAGTTATTTAAGGTCTGATGACCGATATATCTAGGGGAACTCTATGAAGACGATGGTTAAGATTTTCGTGGATCACGAGCATCTGGTTCGAGTCATAAATACCTTAACGGAGCTGGGCATCACCGGATTTTACCTCATGGAGTATCAAGGAATGGCGCCGAAAACATGGAAGGCCTTCCGGCTGAATGAGAATCCTGATATGGCCCTGAAAGCGATCCGGGACCACTCTGAGCCGGGTGTCATGGTTAACACGGTCGTAGGCTCCGATAAGTGCGAAAAGATCATAAAGCAGCTCGAGGAAGCTTTAAAAGGGATAAGGTACACGATCATTGGGCACAAAGTTACATCTATAAAGGTGAAAGGGGATTGAAATATTCATGGAAAACCTCAAGGATGACGTCGAGTTCGCCCTGGAAAAGATCAGGGAAGGCCTTCGCGTAGACGGCGGAGACGTTGAGCTCGTCGATATAGTGGATGGAATAGTCAAGGTAAAACTGCAAGGGCACTGCGCGGGTTGTCCCTTCTCACAGATGACGCTCAAAAATTTCATTGAGAAAGAGCTCGTGAAGAGCGTAAAGGGCGTAAAAGGCGTGATATCCGCTTAAGTTGCGCTCAGTTTTATTCGCGCAAATTGATCAATCATTAGGAGTCTGGTTTATGTTCCCAACTAAAAAGGTACAGAGTCTGGTAGGCAGTAAGATTCAGGTGGAGATGAAGGGCTCACCGCGCTATGTCCTGGAAGGAGTTCTCAACAGTGTCGATGAATACTTGAACCTTCACCTCACGGAGACTGTGGAGCTGATCGGCGGCGAGAAGACTCGCTCTTTAGGATCGGTTATCCTGCGCGGCAACAACATTATTCTCATAAGTCCAATTGAATAAGAGGTCGGAAATGTCTGCTGAGGAGGCGCTGGAATATATAAAGTCATGTCCGGAAGGAGCCTTGCAGAGCGATCTATGGAAGGCTTTGAAGATCGATTCTCGGAAATGCTCCCGTATCGTGGCCAAGCTCCTCAAAGATAATCTCATCACCAGAGAGGTAGAGTCGGCGGAGGGTATCAGAACCTATCGGCTCAATTGCGCGATAAAGCCTCGCGGCAGGCGTTTCGATCCACTGCTGGCGCTTGATGCTTTCGAGCCCTGCGCTGGCTGCATCGAGGAGTGCATCCCTGAGCATTGCGCCAAGCTCAGTGAGTGGATATTCTCTATCGTGATGGGAGTTGATGGCGAAGCGGCTTTGGAGAAGATCAGCCCGTAGAAAATAGCAAGAGCGCAGGCTCTTTGTTATCTTATTTTGTCAATACAATTAGCGGCCATTCAACGGCACAGTTTGCGGTACATCATGGCGTGCAGCAAGGGAATTTTCAGGGCCTGGGAGATGGCAGCAAGCTCGCGGGAGCTGGGCATTTGCATGCGTGCGGGCGGCACGGGCTTGCCCTCTTTGGCATAGACATTCCCGTCTTTCATGCGAGCGCAGGTGAAGCTTCCTGCATCACCCTCTACCAGGATCTCGCCGCCCCTCATCTCTGCGCCAGTGAAGTCTCCGGTCCGGCCCCTTACCACAATTCTGCCTCCTTGCATGAGCACGCCCGTGTTAGGGCCGGCATCGCCCGAAATAACAATCAGGCCGGAGCGCATGAGTATGCCGGTGCTCATTCCAGCATCGCCTTGCAGGCGAACGGTTTTATCTGTGGGATTTCTGGCTCCCAGGGTATCCCTCAAAATGCCGTCGCAGATGCTCAGGCCATTTTTATCTGCAGCGTTCGGCTCCAGGACGGGCATGCTTTTTTCCAAAATTTCAGTGATTGAGACGAACTTATTGTATCCAGTCAGATCGCTGTGTACCTGCACAACATTTCCCAGTGGTGATTTTATCTCACCTGATACGTAGATGGCCCCACGCAGCATTGAGATTCCCATGTGGCTGCCCACATTGCCGTCCACGATTATCTTGCCCGCTGCCTCAATGGGCCCACCCTTTCCCTTCAATCGCAGCAGATCCACTCCCAGGCTGGAGCCCAAACGGCTGCCTGCGTCCCCCAAGATCTTGATCGTCTCGCCCTGGCGTAGAGCCTGTACCATTTCGCGAAAGCTGATGCCGCTTACGGTCTGATCCATGTCGAGTCTTGAGCCCTGATGCTGCCAGTAAAAATCAAAGGTAAAGTCGCAAAGACATCTCTCGCCCGAGGCCTGAATCTGCAGCATTGCCAATCACTTGATCGGCGGCAGAGATCCCTCTCCGGCGATGCGCTTGGAGACATTTACCCCAACCACGGTTATGAGGATGGCGACTATAGCCGATATGGCCAGATACTGCACCGATTCAACCATGCCGATGCCGAACTTCAGGTCGGCATTGCTGGCCAGGATGAAGCCGGTTGCAGACCAGATGATAAGACCTGTTGCCAGCAAGAAAAAGAGATAGGAGATGGTGCGAGCATCTTTTACGCCCTCCAGATACATGTCCATGATCTTGCCCAGATCCACACACAGAGCAGCGACAACATACCACCAGATGCTCTCGTGAAGGTAGATCATAACCAGAATGAAGAATCCGGGAGATATGGGTTCATGGTAGTACTGCCAGGAATAGGCGAAACCTCTCACGGTGGCAATGATCACCAGCATGGCCGCCAAAATATAAGTTATGAAAGCGATCTTGCCTGCATAAAGGGATTTTCTTAAAGTCTGCTTGGCCTCCTCCATGGAGTCGTCCAGCCCCAGGCCCCGAAATAGGAGATAAAGGCCCACCGCTCCGGTGATGGCCACCACAGCACCGTTGGGGTAGCCCAGGAGGCTGAAGATGGCAAACATGAGCAGAGCTAGAGCGGGAGGAATGAAGACGGTATGGCTGATCTTGGGATCGTTGAAGACCTGTTTGAGAAGATAGTAGGTGCTCTCCAGGTTGGGGCTCTGTTTGATCAGTACCCGGCGCACGCCGTTGACTTTGATGCGAGACTGGATAATAGGCAAGATGGCCTCATCCTCAGCTCCGTCTGAGACTACGATCACCCCCTCGGGATGCAGCCTCTCCAGCAACATTTCAAGCTGGGCGGCAAGCTTGCTGTCCGAGATCAGGCCCACCTTCAGGTCGCCGGCCAGGGAGGCGATTTCCACGGTTTTGCCGGAGAGGACCAGCTCATCCAGGACCTTTATGCCTCCGAAGATCGTATTGACATCCGAGTCCTCCGGATCGGCCATGCCCAGCTTTAGGGCGGCATCGATATTGGCCTGCCTGCCCACAACCGGACTTATGACTCCGCCCTTGCGGCCCAAATCATTGTCACGGTCAATACAGAGCACCAGGACATCCATAGTCTACTATTTGAAAAGATTGTACTTAAAGGATTCTGTGGAGAAAAGATATTTATCTCATCAAGGGTGAGCGGACTGCTATGCGAATGCCCGTTCGAAGACATACGGTTCTCTCTTTAGCAGTTCTGTTGATGCTCTTAATCTCCTATGCTGATGCATTTTCCCTGGATATGTCGGGCATGCAGAAAAATGTCGCCACGTACAACAGCAAGGTCGACAATGCGCCAACAGTCCTTAAAAGCATTCTTGGCAGCGAGAAGATCAACCTGATCATAACCAGAGACAATGGAAGCGTATTTCGCGTGGGTATGGATGTAGTGAGCGCAAGGATAGAGAGAACCGTTGCTGGGGGCTATAGCGATTCTACTATCATAGTAACCGCTACAGAAAGCGCCATAAACGAGGTCGTAGGATCAAAGGATCGAATTGCCGCCTTCCAAAATTTGAGGGATGCAGGCCAGATTCGCTTCGAGGCGAAAAACTGGTGGACAGATACAAAACTGAAGGCCGTCCTCTCCAGCACCAGCGTTCTCCAGTTCGGATACAGCCTCTTCTTCAGATAGAAAGTTATTAAAGTCTCAACGCTCAATATTCTATTTGCAATGTATGATCTGATCGTAGCGGGCGCGGGGCCGGCCGGTTCAACGGCGGCCCGAGCAGCGGCTTTGCAGGGGTTGGACGCTCTGATCCTGGAAAAGGAGACTTTTCCCAGGTACAAGCCATGCGGGGGCGCACTCTCTCGCAGAGCGGCCTCGCTGCTGGACTTTCCCCTTCCCGGCGATATCTGCGAGAGGACTATCACCGGAGCCCGTGTCCATTTTCGCGATCTAGTTCTTGAGAGGCACACGGGCTACAATCTCATCACTCTAATCGACCGTAGCCGCTTTGATCATCTTCTCTTGCAGAAGGCGAAAGAGGCCGGTGCCGGCCTAATGACGCAAAAGGTTATGGACTTCCAGGAAAAGGACGACCAAGTCTCTGTGAAAACTAAGGACGGGATTTATCAATGCAAATTTCTGGTGATCGCCTCCGGATGCCAGGATGGGCTGAAAAACAGGGTCTTGGGCCCGGACGGGAAAGAGAGCATGGGCGTCTGCCTGGTTGCTGAGATCGAGGAGGATGACCGGAGAATCAAGGAGCGTCTGGCCGGCACACTGGACATCCACTTCGGTGTGGCGGAGGGCGGCTACGGATGGATCTTTCCTCACAGAGGATACTATTCGGTGGGAATAGGCGGCCTGTCATCTCGCCTGCGCCATCCCCGCCGGGCCATGCTGCAGTTCCTGAAGAAAAACGGCTTTTCTGAGGGGCAGAAGCTTCACGGTCACCTCATACCGCAAGGCGGCAACAATAGGAGGACGGCCCTGGGCAGAGTGCTCCTGGCGGGAGATGCCGCCGGATTTGTGGATGCTTTCACAGGAGAAGGCATCTGCTATGCTCTCTCCTCCGGGCAGATAGCGGGCCGGGTGATAGGAGAAGTGCCGGCCCCAGAGGTGGCGTTGGCCTACCAGAAGAGATGCAAAAAGGATTTCGGCGAGGAGCTGAGGTATGCCTTATTCTTCTCAAAAATGATGCACAGCTATCCGGAAATATTCCTGCGCATACTGGCCTGCCAGGAGGAGGTTTTGGACCGGTATATCGAGATTGCCGCAGCCAGAATGTCCTACAAGGATTTTATGCGCTGGCTGGTGCCCAGGCTTCCCATAAGCTTGCTTCGCACTCTCTGATAAAAAAATTTGCATTCAGGTGAAGACCTCTCCCGTCCTCACCTTGCCCGACTTCTCGACCGGAGAGACGAAGATCCTGCCGTCCCCAAACTTGCCGGTGCGCCCGGCATCGCAGATGGTCTTCATGACCGAATCGACATCCTCGTCCGCTACATACAGCTCCAGCTTGAGCTTGGGCAGCATGTCCACTTCCATGGTTCCGCCCCGGTATTGCAGCTTGATGCCCTTCTGCTCGCCCCGGCCCAGCACCTGGATCACAGTCATGGCGACAACTCCCTTTTCTTCCAGGGCTTTCTTGATCTGCTCCAGCCTCTCCGGCCGCACTATGGCCTCTATCTTTTTCATTCTTATCACCTTTAAGCATAGGCCTTCTCGCCGTGCTGGGCGATATCCAGGCCAACGTACTCTTCTTCCTCTGTAACCCTCAGGCCCATAACGGAGTCAACGATCTTGGCTAAGATCAGCGTCATTACGAAGGCATAGATCACAGATGCGCCTGCAGCCATTATCTGCACTGCAAACTGATGAAAGTTTCCATAGATCAGGCCGGTATAGTTGTTGACCGAGGCGGTGGCAAATATGCCTGTGGCAATCGCGCCCCACAGGCCGCCCATGCCGTGCACCGCCCAGGCATCGCAGCTCTCATCCAGGCCGCGACCGACGCGAAGGAGCAGCATGCTGTAGCAGAGAACGCCAGCCACGCCGCCAATCACTATGGCAGATATGTTGTCCACATATCCTGCTGCAGGCGTGATTGCCACCAGTCCGGCAATGGCTCCGCTCACCATTCCCAGAGCGCTGGGCTTTCCTTTCAGCCAGCTTGCCAGGAGCCAGGTTAAGGCGCCCGCCGCGGCAGAGGTATTGGTCACCACGAAGGCGCTGGCAGCAAGGCCGTTGGCTGCCAGGGCGCTGCCGGAGTTGAACCCAAACCATCCGAACCAGAGGATGCCCGCCCCGATCATGGCCATGGGAATGTTGTGAGGCTCCATGACATAGGCGCCAAATCCGATCCTCTTGCCTATGACCAGGGCGATGGCCAGGGCCGAGAATCCCGAGCTGATGTGGACCACTGTGCCGCCCGCGAAGTCAAGGGCACCCATCTGGGCAGACCAGCCGCCTGCCCAGACCCAGTGGGCCAAGGGATCATAAACCAGGGTGGTCCAGAGCAGCGCCAGCACGATGAAGGAGCTGAGCTTGACCCTCTCTGCTACGGCAGACGTCAGGATGGCCAGGGTCACGGCTGCGAAGACCAACTGAAAGGCCATGTAGATCAGATGCGGAATGTTCCCAGCCAGGGGCGCGGAATCGACCCCCACGCCGCTCAGGCCTACGTAGTTCAGGCCGCCGATGAATCCGCTGATGTCCGTTCCGAAGGCCAGGCTGTAGCCGAAGAGCACCCACTGGATGCTGGCCAAGGCGAAGGCCAGGAAGGAGAGGCCGATCATCGAGACGACGGTCTTGCTCCGCACCAGGCCGCCATAGAACAAACCAACGCCCGGCGTCATGAGCATCACCAGTGCCGTGGACGCCAGTACCCAAGCTGTATCACCACTGTTAATTTCCAACTGCATCACCCTCAAATAAATGTGAACTCAAACCTATTTAATTTTTGCAGCAACTTCAGGACAAACGCAGAGATATCCGTCAGCGCTTCGCTGGAAGATCCCTGCTCAGGGAATTTAAAAGGGTATTTAATCTAAATTCAGAAACGATATGATAAATTCATAATCATTCATAGCTGAACAATCCCCATTGTTTTTTGTGGGGTGTTTCTTATTTAAATATATTTTTGAGAAGTTTTCCTAGTATAGCATAAAAAAGGCGATGCTATGATGAATTTTTCATAACTAATATGAAAATATTTTAACAAAGTATTTATAGCTTCGGCTGCGCGTTGGTCTCCCATCAAGGATCGTGATAGAGCATGAAAATTACAAAGTGTGCAACTATTGCAGCAAGCGTTTTCGTATTATTGCTGCTATTAACAACTATGGCAATGGCAGGCGATCCGAACGGCTCCGGTACCTATACCGATGATGTAGCCGGGCTAAAGATTGCCACAAACTTCGCATGGACCCTCGTGGCGGCCTTCCTGGTCTTCTTCATGCAGACGGGCTTTGCCCTGCTCGGTGCGGGGGCCCTGAGAGTGAAAAACACAGTCAACTACTTCGCTAAGAGCTACATGGACTTCTCCATAGGTGCCTTGGCCTACTGGGCGGTGGGCTTCGCCCTCATGTTCGGAGGCTCCAAGCTCTACGCAGGTCTGGAAAGCGGGAACAGCATCATTGGATGGAGCGGGTGGTTCCTCACCGGAGATTCCTACGACGTCTCAACCATGATGTTCTGGATGTTCCAGGTAGTCTTCGCTGCCACAGCAGCAACCATAGTCGCAGGCGCCTGTGCGGAAAGACTCAAGCTTCAGGCCTATCTCATCTACAGCGGCATTGTCACTGCTATCATCTACAGCATCTACGGCCACTGGATTTGGGGCGGCGGCTGGCTGTCAACTCTGCCCTACGGCGTGGGGGCAAGGGATTTCGCCGGCTCCGGCGTGGTGCATGCTGTTGGCGGCCTTGTATCCCTGGCAGGCATAATACTCCTGGGACCCCGGATCGGAAAATTCAACAAAGATGGTACACCCAACGCCATACCCGGCCACGACGTGGGCTACATTGTCCTGGGCACATTTGTGCTCTTCTTCGGCTGGTTCGGGTTCAACCCGGGATCGACGCTTGCAGCCACGGATCTTAGGATATCCGTGATAGCGGTCAATACCTTCCTGGCAGGAGCCGCCGGTGCAGTGCTGGTCTGCTACTGGACCTTCCTGAGGTCGGGAAAGGTGGACATCGCCCTTACCTGCAACGGCGCTTTAGCCGGACTGGTAGGAGTTACCGCGTCCTGTGCCTACATCCCCACCTGGGCAGCGGTGGTAATCGGAGTTGTGTCTGGATTCATAGTAATGTACGGCATAAAGTTCAACGATTGGGTGCTCAAAGTCGACGACCCTGTGGGCGCTGTGGCAGTGCACGGTTATAACGGACTATGGGGTCTGCTGGCGGTGGGAATCTTCGCCGATGGCACCTACGGAGGAGTGAGCGGCCTGATTGTGGGCAACACCGGCCAGATGATGGCTCAGATCATTGACGTTGTTACTGTTGCCGTGTGGGCATTTGGAACAGGTTATATTCTGTTTGCCCTGATAAAGCATACCATCGGCCTTCGGGCAACAAGAGAAGAAGAGCTGGCTGGAATGGATATAAGCGAGCATGGATATTCTGCCTATCCGGAGTTTGTTACTCAAGAACCCGGGGAAGGCCTTCCGGCAAATTCCCCTGAAAGGGTGAGAACATGAAAATGATCCAGGCGGTAATCAGACCCTCCAAGGTAGAGGACGTAAAAAATGCCCTTGATAAAGCCGGCTATGCAAGCCTGACCACTATTGAGGTAAAAGGCAGAGGCCGGCAGAAGGGCATAACACAGATGTGGCGTGGCGAAGAATACAAAGTGGACATGCTTCCCAAGGTGAAGGTGGAGATTGTTGTCCCCAATGAAAAAGAAGACGAGGTAGTTGAGCTGATAAGAAAGGCAGCGTATACCGGGAACATAGGTGATGGCAAGATCTTCGTCCTGCCTGTGGAGAAGACCATCAGGATCAGGACGGGCGAGACGAACGGCGGGGCTTTGTAGCCTGCCTCCTGCTATTTTTTTCTAAAGCCTTGGCTCTTCCTCCATCGGAGCCAACTTTTTTTTGTTTCCATTTATAGCGACTGATTGCCAATATTCGTTTCATAATTTTTATGATAAATTCTGTTAGATTATGATTTTTCATCAAATAAGATCATATACTCTATTAGAGCAAAGCATTTGTTGACCTTCTTGGACGGCACTTCTGGTGAAGGTCAAGCAGAATTTGCGGGAGGGATAAATACGAAAAATTTATGTATAATACTATTATTAATTACCATATTAACCAGCGTTGCATCTGCAGAATATACCATTAAGAACAATCTCACTTTGGATATGAAACAGAGCGTGAGCGGCGAGGGCTACTTCATGACCTACAAGAACGCTAGGATGCCCAATACCCTCGGACTCTCAGGAACAGGCAACAACGGGGTAGAAGCCATGGACTACAGCCACGGCAGCGGCACGATCGATACCGAATCGATGCTGGCGACTCGAAGTTCCGACTATACTAATTATGGAGTCGATAAGAGCGAGAACTACGATCCGGATCATTCGGAGGCATTGAGCTGCATTCAACTGAAAGAGGATAATACCATGACGTACAGCCCAATAGCCTTCGGCGTAGGTACGGGATTTTACGCAGGTCGCACGCTGCAGTTCAACTCCCTGTTGAAGGAGAAGACCTGGCTCAAGAATCGTGGATCTGCCACCCTGATGCACCATGAAGTGGAATATGCCCATGCCCTGGACAAGGAACTCGATCTCCTGGCCAAGGACTTCATTTCCGAGGATGATCCCAGCGTGAGCATGATGAACATCTCAGAGGATATGACAGCAGGCCGCGCGCATATCGGGCTTTTGCAGGGAGATCCGGATCTGGTGTCCAAAGAAGACGCCGATGAAAATAAGTTCATGGTAAACACTGCCTGGAAGAAGCCGCTCGTGGACGTGGATGAAGATTACTGGGGAACCTACCACATCGAGAAGCTGATGAACCTCACTGCATCAGCAGATGAAACGGAGGAAGATGACGACTGGCTGCCCTGCTGCTCCGGCGGCTATCTGACCATGACCGACACCTACCAAAAGGGCAGCAAGGGATTCGGCTCCGATGCGAAAAGCATCTTCGACTGCACCTGCGTCAAGGTTCCGGATAAAGCCGAGTTTCCAAGGTAGATCGGAACCATACCTTTTTTCCCGGCAAAGCAAAATTTGAAATTACGTTTCAGGGTTCGAGGTGATCCCTCTTCAGCTCGTCCATTGCGCCGGGCGTGAGACGGATTTCTGCCAATTGAATGGCGCCCATTGAAGAGATCATCCTGGTCATCAGATCCGAGACGGAGCCTCCGAGATTCTCATCTTTGCTGGATAGAGCCATGGACAGGGCGCACCCCAGATTATAGGCGGTCCAGCCGGCATAGGTGAAATGAACCATAAGGTCCTCAATTCCGCCTTCAATCCAGGGGCCCTCCGAATCAGGCCAGATCACCCTCGATCTGATGTTCTTGATGCTCTGGATTTCCGCTTCAAACTGAACCAGGCCGTCTATCATAAATTCCATTCTCTAACATCCTCTTTCCTATTTAAGATTGCCATTCCGAACATTCGGGACAACGCACTCGAATCAGACTACTACCGCCTCGCTTTCCGTTTGGGTGGGGTGCACGCCCAGGAATTCTATCCTTTCTTCCACTCTGCCGTCCAGGGGTCCCAGGTCCACGATCATTATGCGGTCCTCGTTGTGTTTGATGATCTCGGTGAGCGCCGCGATAAGCTCTACTTTTCCCTTTTCGGTGAGATTGCACCGGAAGACTGAGTAATGTATCGGGTCTCCGAAGCCCTTCATGATTTTATGCACCTGATGCAGGCGCTTTGGGTCCATTATATCGTAGCTGACTACGTAGCATTTCAGTTCGCCCATGCCGCCGCCTCGTTACCTGGTGCAGAAAGGTGGATACTCCCCGATCTCGCCGGAGATGGCTCGCGCCAGGAGGCGGGCCTGCACTTCCAGCACCCTTCGGTAGCTGACTTTGTAGCCGAAGACGGGATGGACGATCTCCGTCTCCATGCGGCGTTCATAGCCTACTACTACTGCCTTCTTGCCGCCGGAGGTCATGGAAACTCCGGCACGAGTCTTGATGAAGTCCTTCTTGGAAAGCTCCTCATTGTTAAACAGGTTTATGGCTACGGAATCGGCAATGAGGGGGCGGAACTCTTCCATCATATCCAGGGCCAGAGCGGGCCTGCCGTATCTGGGTCGGTGATAAAATCCAAGATACGGATCGAAGCCCACCGCGAGAAGAGTGACAAACAGGTCTTTGACAAGGATGCCGTAGAGATAAGAAAGTACTGCATTTACAGGGTCTTTTGGCGGTCTGCGGTTTCGATCCGTAAAAGAGAAGTCCTTGCCGCCTTCTTTCAAAAGGCTGGCAAACCGGGAAAAATAGCATTCTGCAGCCGCGCCCTCGATGCCCAGGAGGCTCTGGCTGTTTAATGCCTCTTCCGCCTCTGCGGCCAGTTTTGCCAGGAGGCTGAGGGAGCTTGTGCAGCGCGTCGAATCGTTTCGGCGCATGAGCGTCCTGCAGTTTTTGATCTTGCCAGCTACGGCCTTTCGAGCCAGAAGCATTGATCGTTTCGGATCCATTGCACACTGAAACTGGCGTATCCTCAGCTCAACGTTTTTATGGGTCGTTCCCAGGCAGATTCCCTGGAACCAGCCTCCGTGCGTGTAGTGGATGACGGGCACTCCTCTTTGCATCAGCTCGACCATGGCCGGGGTGGTTATCTCCACGCCTCCGTAGAGCGAGAGCTGAGATATCTCTCTTAGCTTGGGCTCACTGACTTTGCCTTCTCGCGACCAGATTTCCAGGCGTTCTTCTTTCTTCCTCACGGTATTGCCCCGGCCGACTACGTAGACTGGTATGGCGTCGTCCCGAGAGGGAAGCAGCCTTCTGATTCGGCCTGCCGGAGCCTCTTTCTTTTCCTCTTCTGTTCCTACTTCCTCGCCCGCTTCTGCATCATCAGCTTCCATCTCTTTGAGGAGGGTGATCTCATCGGGCAGGCAGATGCCGGCCAAAGAGCAGCGGTTGCACTTGGGGCTTTGCTTCAAGGGAGGCGGCATCTCTCCCAGATCCGCCGCGATCCTGAGCGCAGCGATGAGTTCCTTGGTTCTGGCCACCAGGATGTCATCAAACGGAATAAGCACTCTCTTCTTCGATTTAACAAAGTAGGCGATTCCCTCATCGCAGACAAAGCCGTTCTCCCTCAGCACCAGCCCCTGGGCACAGAGCTGAACTCTTTCCGGCTCGTAGGCGCCCTCCTGGATATCAGGCGCTTCTCCTCGTTTGTAGTCCACCGGAGTGACCCGGCCACCAACGCCCTCCAGAAGGTCGATTCTACAGGTGATGCCGGATGAGCTGCCGGAAAGGTAGACGGATCGAGCATGAAATGTTTCGAACTCCTCGGAGGCTTTGCCGGAGTCGGTATCCACGCGCCTGTGCTGGAATCGGCCATCCACCGTATCCGCGCTGTCCGAGAATTCTCCCTGCACCCACTCGATATAGCAGAGGCGAGGGCAGTAGGCGAACTCGTTGAGCATACGGGCGGGAATCAGCTCAGGCGAGTCTCTGTTGGGCTCTTCGGCTTTAGGAATCACTCACTCACCGTAGTAGCAGTAATAGTCATTATTAATAAAGATATTTAATTTTTTATGACACATCAAAATTCTAAAATGAGTATACCTAAACCTGCATTTGAAAAAAAGGTGCTACGTTTTTTTGCCGTGGAAAAATTACTTTGGTTTTGGTACTCTGGTTCCACTGAATGTTACTACCAATCCGTCCTCTTCCCAAGTCAGCTCTCCTGAAAAACTGTCCGCATCCGATAGGTACATATGCACGGTTCCCTGGTCTGTGATGTCCGGCCATGCTATCCATGTTCCCATAAGATGTGTGTTGCTGACCAGTTCTCCGTTAATGTCGGCGGTTCGAATTAGATCATTTGCATTGTTGTAGATTACTGCTCGGAGATCATTGCCCATCGTCATGTACATGTTTTGATTGCCAAGTACAACATTCCAATTTCCCGCAAAGTCGTTGGTTTGTGCGATTACCGGCAGTGTGTTCAACATGAACATCACGCTTAGTGCTAAGACCATTGCTGTTAATTTCATACCATTCCTCGCTTCATTGGTGCTGCGACTTTTTAGCCGTGGAAATAATGGCTATTTTGTACGGATCAAAATTTAAGGATAACGCTTCAGTTAGGCCACGACTTTTCAGTCGAGGAAATAATCCAAAAGGATCGTTTTATTCCTGACTATTGCCAGCGACAGGTAATATATCTCCAGGCAAGAGGTAGAACGAGCACAACAAAGAATGCCCCAGATAGAGGTATTGGCACATCCGGCAATAGCAGGTCACCATTTATCCATGTAGGCTCCTACGTCAGAGGAGGCGCCAATTATCAGCCCCGCCATGCCGCCGAACATAGCACCAGCCGGGCCACCGACTGCAAAGCCGAATACTGCACCCCCGGCCACCCCGGCCACAGTTCTCGCTCCACGTGGCACATCACGTCCGTGTTCTTTCGGCATTTCTCTAGAAGTCTTCGCAGTCATCACCGCTAAACAGATGATGCGAAAATAAAAGACTTTCGGAGCCGCTGGGGCCACGGATTTTCAGCCGTGGAAATGTCATGACCTGCAATTCTTCGTAAGGAGGTGAATAGCAATGCTTCAATGGGGCCACGACTTTTCAGCCGTGGAAACAAATTAAGGCCCACTTGATATACAATCCTGGTCTTGCCAGCTCCGTCCCCTTGGCATGAAGGCGAGGATTTGAGCTATGAGTTGATCTTTGCTTCGTTTTTGAGCCATGATTTTAGATAGGTATCTAATAACATATAAGATTTTCTTAGCATGTTTCAATTGAGCTATGCGTTTCAGACATGAAACCAGATGGCCGGGCGGGCGTCACGCGCGGATTCGCCTGGGCTGGGGCAAAGGTGCGGCAGGGATGCAGGGTGATAATCCTGAAAAGCATGCTTGCTGACTCGTAAAGTTCCATGGATGCAGAATTGTAACATGGACAGAATACGAGCGCTCAAGATGGCCTACTTAGGCGTTGCAGGAGGACTTTGCCTTATCCAACACACTCGTTCCAGAGCACTAGCTTGGTGATATTATGATAGGCGAACGGAAATTAGCTGGATCTGGTCTCCAGCTTCCACCAGGACCGAAAAGCTCCTGACCTTTCCTCAAGAGGTAATCTGAGCGTGTTTCATTTAGGAATTCCGTGCTCTCCAACTCGGACGTTTCTAATGTTGCCCACCAATTGAAGGTCTCGACGGACTCATTAGCACATGCTTGGTAAATGTCCTCATAAATTGCTTCATAATTTTTATAATATTCAACATTTTTGCTATAAAGTTCACCACAGATCTCAAAATTATTAGTACAAATAAAATAGAGACCGTCTTCAGGTATGATGATCAGTTGCTTATCGGGGATAAACAACTGGTCACAGGAGAGTTCTCCAGATAAGAACTCTTCTCGATGGCATGAAGGCCCGGATTGCCAGATATATGTAGAAGGAATCATTGTAGGCTCGATGAAATATCGCCTTAAATTCCTTGATTTAGGACCCGTGGCATAAACCTGCTCCATCTCGTCCGATAAAATTCCTGGTGGAAGATCGACAGCAATCCAAGCATGTCCATTGCCAGTTCCTCCAAAATTGTGAGAAACGCAAATTTTTGCGTCGAATCCATATAATTCCAATTTATGATCTACGTAGGCAGCCATTTCACTGCAATCAAAGAAGTCCTCTCTGTATGTCCATGAAGGCAAAAAGTTCCATATAAGATTCTCTAAGCCATTATATGTATTACTTATATTATAATAAAAATGTGAATCTAGCTTGCTTTCAAGTTCTTTCCTAGCCTGTTCTTGATCTTCAAAATTTTCTTTTATCTTATTTAATCTTGCTTTAGCACTCTCAATTGAAGAGTTATGTGGTGCAGTAGTACTTGAATTTATCAAAGAATTTGTATGAAATAATTTGTATCGTTCTTCAAAAGAAAGCGATAGAAATGTGATATTTTTTCCATAGTAATTTAAAGGTATTTGTTGAGACGGGTACTTCATATGATAATGCGTGATATCATATTCTAGCAGATCGAATGGGTCTCCAGGCATTATATGTCGTTTAAACAAATCGTTATCTTCTTCAAAAAGCTCGCTAAAGTCCTCCCCCGAAGTTACTTTTCCCAAAACAAATAGAATGAATAGAGCTAAACAAGCCTTATGGATAAATCCTACACGCATGGCAATTAAATAGAGATTTACATGTTTTTTAATTTTCCGGATGGACTATCAAAAGATTATCGTTCAATGGGGGCCACGACTTTTCAGCCGTGGAAATCAGGCCGAAGTCCGACAGATGGCCGTTCAATTGCTGGCTTCAATGGGGCCACGACTTTTCAGCCGTGGAAATCGTGGACGACTAATCCGGCGACTGGACTAGCATGGAGCTTCAATGGGGCCACGACTTTTCAGCCGTGGAAATGAGGCCCTCGCTGAAGCAATGGGTCAACCAGTTTCCGCTTCAATGGGGCCACGACTTTTCAGCCGTGGAAATGCTGATGCTGGAAGGCGTTCTGCTGAGGCCTAATGAAATGGGCTTCAATGGGGCCACGACTTTTCAGCCGTGGAAATGAACTCATCAGCCGTGAGATCGTACTGATTCAGGAAGCTTCAATGGGGCCACGACTTTTCAGCCGTGGAAATCTCGTAAACTCCATCACCCAGCTCACAGAGGTCGTGCTTCAATGGGGCCACGACTTTTCAGCCGTGGAAATGGCGGCCATTTTTCGCCCTCTGTAGATATCGAAAAATTGGCCGTTTTCGAGAGGTTCCTCAACTCTCGTGGAGTTTTTTGCAAAGTGCGTCTGTCTTCGCGGGAGTTTTCGCTGTTTGGAGGCGTTTCGAGCGCACCCCGGCCCTCCCGGAACCACATAACCTCTCGAAAAACCTCTCGCTATTATTATCTTTCGCTTAAATTGCAGGAGCTTCGGCCCATTGATGCGAAGGAAGACTCTGCTGAAAAAAAGAATCGTGCTTTGCAGAGGCCTATTCGATCCCGGCCAGACGGCGTTCCATCGGGGTCACGCGCGCGCGGGCCCGCCCGTCCGCCTGGGCGGGCGGGTGCTGAGTGATAAAATTTTTTCGTACTCTAAGCTGATTGATCTTAGCCAGCGCAATTAGCGGCGTAGAGTTGCATACAACTTTCATCGGCCCAGCACTTCTCTAAGAGTCTGAAGATCATCTTCGGCATCTTCCGAGGTATAATCTATCGGCACGCCCCTCTCGCTGAGGAGCATGAGCATCTCCCACTTGCTCTTCGTCCCGGCCAGCTCCGCTGCCTTGCCTAAAGAGAGTTTGCCTTCCCGATAGAGCTCAACTGCCAGGGAGCGCTTTATGAAGGGGGCTAACTGGTCACGATCAACTTTGATCAGGGCCAAGATAGATCCCGGCATGTCTACTTCCGCTAGAACCATTTCCATAAAACGTATGCGATTATGATATAAAAAAATTGGCATCACTTCTCTTCCATATCGGTCCCTGCCCGGCCGCGTTCCCGCGGGCTCATGTGCGCGCGGGCCCGGACGCCTGGGCGGGCAGGAGGGCCCCGGACGGTCTTGCAGCGGTCCTGAAAGATCATTGAAGAAAACGAGAAGTTCTTAGTGGCAAAATAATTTGGAAAACTGCCATCAAGCCGTACCGGCTACAAGGCTGCGTTTCTGCGGGAGCGGAATGTCTCTGCCGATTTCCTTTGCTGTTTCCAGCCAAAGCTGCATGGCAATTTTAACCTCTTTTAATGCTCGCTCTTCGGTTTCTCCAAAGGCCGAGCAGCCGGGCAACTCTGGGACTGTGGCGATGAAACCCTCATCCTCTTCGCTGAAGAATATCTCAATTGCGTACATCAATCCTCCAGAAGGTCATATCTTTCAACGATTTTTATAAACTGTTTGACCTGATAAGCCTTTGCCCATCCACCTTCATTCTGAAAGTTCAGGATCTCCCTTATCCCATCTCGATAATATATCCTGTGGCTGCCAGTCCCCCTTCGAGTCTGAAAGCCAAATGCTTCCGCAATAATGCAGATCCTCGCGAACCGAATCTTCTTCGGGTTTGACTGCAATTCCTGAAGCAGCTTTTGGTTGTCCATAGACGATCCTTATCCTTCCCAACTCACATTTCATCTCGTTGAAGTCTTCCTCAAGATCCCGGTCTGGGCTGGCGGCATCCTTCCCGGTCACGCACGCGCGAGCCCGGATGCACGAGCGGACCGGAGGGCCCCGGACGGTGCGGCTATTCGGCTGCCGGGCGAGGACGGCGATGAGGGCGGATCAGGGCGATTCCGGGACGAAGAGGCCGAGGCCGAAATGGGCGGCGTAGCCGAGGGCGATGGGGCCTCTGACCATGTCTGGAAATTTAACGCGAAATCCGTAGCCTAGCCCGCTGGCAACTTTCCTCCCTTCTCCATGATTCCTCTGCCGTCTAAAGCTGAGCCATCTGGTCTCATGGCCGGCCAGATCTGTGGAAGGAACAGCTTCGACAGAAGATGGAGACGGAAATCCTGCGAGCATTAGCAGCCTTCTGAGTTCGTGTTCCGGACTTCCGATCTGCAAACCATTCTCATCAAGCTTGGGAACTCCGGTCTTTGTGGCCTTGGGATGTCTGGTCGATACAAATGGCGTCCTGGAGACCCATCTTTGAGACTCTGCCAGGATCGGACAGGCTCCTTTGGCCGTATCAAGCCCGGCGAAGTCTTCCGGTTGTCCCACTCCGAGGAGGATGAGCCGAACATCATGCCCTCCGTGGCCCCAGACGCGGGTCAGGCAGTCTAGTGCTTGTCGATCCTGCAGCTCGAATCCCATAGGAGCGTGGACTACGATATGAGTAATCTCGCCTCTCTGGCCTTTGCCTAAGCCCAAGCTTGACTCACAGAGAATGAATGCGTGCCTGTGTCCATCGAGGGGTTTGCCTGATTCGTCGCAACCGGTAAAGACAGATGAACCATTGGAGCGGCTGACCAGAGCTACATGAATTCTCTCGGCAAAGCTGATTGCATCAGTAAGCCTTGGTGGGACCTGGCTGGCCACAGCAAAGCGAGCTACGGTTGGCTGACCATCTAGGTTACGCCGCATTCCGCCAGTCGCCACGGGCTTGATATCAAATGCATCCTTTCTGCGCAGATACATGACCCAGATGCTACCGGGCGGCTGGCTCCATCCAGCGCCCTTCAGGTCGGCTGTGTCGGCGTGAAGAGCTGCGAAGAGATCGGCAGGCAGGTTCTGCTCGATCTTCTCCAGATCTTTTTTGCCCAACTTTACCTTGTTCTCAGGTTTCCTTTTTTCTTTTGCCTTGGTCCGGATCTCTACAAGCCTGCGCTCCTTCTGCTCAGAGAGCGCAGTCGCCCTCCAGGAAAGATAGGACGCAGGCGCAATGGAGGCCAGAGTGCGAACGCCTTCGCAATCCTCAGGAATGGACTCGTTCCCGCTGAGCGGGCGACAATTCCCTTTAGTTTCCTGATAATCGATGATCTGGGCCTCTATCCAGGACTCCGCCCGGCCGAGATAGCCCATCCTTGCAAGGAGTATCTCCAATGCAGTTCTTTCGTGTTCCTGCAGATCCACTTCCTGCCATATTACCAGAAGCCTCTTGTCATGTTCAATTGAGGCAAATGCATCGAAGACCTTTGTAGTCTTGCTGGAAAAGAGAGGCATGTAGTGACGGGTGTGCCCTAAAGTCGCTACTGGCAGCTCAAACCTTGGAAGGCTACAGCTCAGATGTTCAATTAGGCTCCGAGCCGTCGCCTCGTCAACATCTCCCTGAGCCTTGTGGTACCAGGTAGAGATCAAAGCTCGCAAGACCCTCCAGGGAGAAGGCGGCCACTCCACCACCCCCTCATTCACCTGACGGTCCCAGGGGGTGGCATGATACCTGCCAGCAGGGAACCGGATTTCGAATGCAAGCATCCTATCACTCTTTGGTGTATTTCACAATCGTTACCCTCGGATCGGCGAAGTTTATGCTCGCCCGCTCGATCAGAGCAGGAAGAGCCTTCTCGATCTCCGCGAGAGTTGGCAATTCGAATCCCTCTTTTGGTCTTGTTACCCGAAGATCCCTATCTGGCTCAAGGTCGCAGGCTGTTCTGAATCTCAGTCCCTCTGCGAGGATGCTCCTGATCTTGAAGATGGCCAGAACAATAAGGAGATCCCCAACATCCTTTCCGAGATTGTAACCTCTGATCTGGGCAAGATCGATGTTAAAGAACGCCGTGATCTTCCCAGTGAACTCATCCCTGTGGAACGGCACATGGCCAAATCCCTTCTTTGTGTCCCCGCTTGGATCCACTTCGTCCTTCTTCACTCCCCCGCTTGGAGCGATAGTGACATCACTTGCCTCGACGAATCCTGAGATCGCCCTTGGCAGCCTGAGCCTTCCGCCAGCAAGAGTGCTCTTTGCAAGGAAGACGCCATGTAGAAGCGAGTTTATGTCATACCTCAGCAGGCTTTTCGCCAGCAGATGAAGATCAACGCGTCCGTACTCCATGTTGCCAAGCTCTTCACTGAGCCTGTTGAAGAATGATTTATCCTTCGACTCAAGGATATATGGGCTGTTGATCCTGTGGGACTCAAGAATAGAGTTCGTTAGCGGTTTGTCGTTCGCGTCTACGACCTTGATGTAGGGCAGTCCTTTCAATGGAGTCCTCCAGTCGGCCTTGCCATCATCCCAGCAGACCGCTTCCATCCGGTTAGCCATGCTCTGTGCAGACTCCACAAGAAGCATCTCTTTCTTGTTTGAAAGCTGGTAGGTCGCAGCCCCTATATCAGGAAATCCTGTCGGCTGGAATCTCGTTCCCTGAAGCGGCTTCAAGTCGACTTCAACAAGCAGACGTGGCTGATCTCTCAACATCTCAAAATCCATTTTCAATCACTCCTATCCTCGTCAGTCATCCTATTCGAATCAGGTCTCAGAACTCCGTTTGCGATCTGTTCTATATGTAGGTCCTGGAGTGGGAAGAGCAGGGCCGCAGCCGTTCGCCTGATTGCATCGCCAGACATCTTAACAGTCTCGAACGCGACAGAGAGGCCACACCCCCTCAGCCTTCTCGTGGCCAACTTGATTGCAGTAGTCCCATCGCCCAGTGATGCTCGTCTATGAATTTCAGGAACGATGGGAACTTTGGAGTCTCTCACAGGTCCTCCGGCAAAACAGAGCTTAAGAACTCCATAGCTTGCACATGGCAAAATCGACTCAGACTTTGGCCGCCGCCGTACTTCGTCTCCCTTGACCGAAGGCCAATCGACAAGGATCAATCCCCAGAGAAGGTCTGCCATCCGGCGGAGGTCCACACCGCCCTCGATGAAGTCTGCGATGTCCGCGAGATTTGCGTAAATGCGCGCCCGATCCGGGTATATCTCGGAACCTGATTGAACAGCTCTCATAATTCGGCGGGCCATCACCTCGTTCATCGATGAGACCGGATCTCCCTCCGACCAGACAACATCCCGTCCTGGTACCTCGTCAAAGGCGACGTTCATTTTGCCATCATTGATCCATGTGTGAACCGGCTCCATCTGCGATCGGATAGGCATCACAATCGTTTGGCCATTCTCTCCTTTGTAGTATCCGTAAACCGAGGCGAGGCTAGCCGCTATCCTGAACTCCGGTGTTCCATCATCAGCCTCAATCACCCAGCGGCTGGAAAGAGTGGGGACAGGCCGGACGAAGGACTCCTTTGCCCATTTGAGGCTTCGAACGATGGACATCTCGCATTTGCCAAGTGAGATCATGACGTCCTGGACTCGCCTAGGCCCCTTTTCCTTGCAAAGGGCCAGAATAGATCGTTCGAGATTGTGCAGAGATCTGCCAACAGAAGTCTGAGCCTTGTCGGAGGCTGCTTTTTCGCTAAAGGAGATCAGCCAGCGGTCCTTCTCAAGCTCAGAGATCAGGTCAACCTGAGGCTGCCTCCTGACAGGAAAACGACCCAATGGTGTTGCAAAATATGCAAGACCATTTCTCACATGAAATCCGTATCTTTGGAAGGAGTCCAGACCGCGATCAACGCCAAGAGTCGCAAGAGCCCTGGCGAAGTCTACCCCGCTCTGCGCGGGCCTCCGGCCGATCTCAGCTCTTCCTTCCGACATCATCGCCGCAAGTTCCGAGGCGCTGGTCTGACCGCTCCAGAGAGGCACCCAGATCTCAGCCCTCCCGGTCTTCTCGTCTGAATCAGCAGCGCTGCCGTATCCGACTCCAGATGCTCGAACACTGAATGGATAGCTAAGAACACTAGGCGCGCTTTCCGAGAGACGCTTCGCGGTTGCCGCTGCAAAGAATAGCGAGCCCTCGATCATGAGGATGAAGTCCCAGGGATTGACAAGCGAATTTGAGCCAAAGCCCGACTCCGCGTTAGCACCGCCAGCGGCTCCTGGAAAGAACTGGCCCATCGCCACACCGTTCACAAGTCTGTCTGATGTAGTGGAGAAGAGCGAGATATCAAGCCAGGACTTCGAGGATGCATGAGGTAATGCTTCCTTTGCATCAAATACATCGAGTAGACGCTGCATGAAATTGCTGCTGAAATCGGTGTTGCCGTCGTTGCCACCAGTGCCAAGAAGTGGCGGATATTTGGCTTTCTCCGACGTAAGCAATACGGCGGCGTCAAGCCATGAAATGGACCGATCGGAGAGTCGATTTCTGATCGCCTGAATCAGAGTCTCTTTCAATTCTCCGCCTGGTGCCTCTTCCAATCCCATCTCATTGAGGACCTTTCTGGTGACGTCAATTGCATTGCGATAGTCTGCAAGGCGTCTGGCGGAGGAGGCCGCGATCGCGCCTACCGTTCGCGTGGCCTCAGTCTCTTGGTTCCTTTTTCCGGTCTTGATCTTTTTCCCGGTCGTAGGATCCTTCTCCTTTAGCTTCTCCTCCTGATAATAAAAGCCGCTTCCGCCATTCCATGGTGCAACAATAGGTGTTGGCTGATAAACCTCCAGGAAAAATTTCATCAGATCAGAACTGCTCAACGTCGATACCAGGTGGAACCGATCGTTCTTCCAATAGCATCTCGCCCCCGCATCGACCTGCTCAGACACGAGGCGCACGACGCCCAGAGACTTCAGGTAATGGGCCAGCGGAACGGGAGCGCAGCCCTCAAGCGCCAAATCATATCTTTCGCTCATTCGTCCTCACTTCCTTCGTCTCCTTCTTCGAAGCCCTCCAGTCTGAAATCCTCAGGATGCTTTCAAGAAACGCAAGACGCTGTGGACCCATCGCCGGATCGTCCCGAAGCCTCAGCATCCTCTCTAGCCAACTGCCCTCTCCCATCCGCATGAGCGATAAATCAAGCTCGACATCTCCATTGAAGACTCCAGCATACGGCTTCAGCCTGTCACCCTGCCAGATCCCTCTTGCAAAGAGACGGCCATCCTGTGGTTCATGCTCACCAGGGAGCGACCTGATTGACATTCTGATCTTTCCATGATGCCCTGCAATCAGGAAAGCGATCAGATCAGCATCTTTTCTGCTGTTTCCTTCTGTCTGAATCCATGAAAGGGCTGAAGCCAGCTCGTGACGGAAGTAGCTCCTCTCCTCGATTTTGTCATCTGATTGAATCCAATAACTCGGACGCCCGCCTCCGTTCTTTGACTTGGCCCACGGCCCCGCTGCCCTCAGAGACTCTTCATCAGGCTGTCCGGTCAGCAGCATGTTCTGGAAAGCATCGTGGAGCTTCCCGACGTCATGCCAGCGAGCCGCAGTCGCAATTGCGTCGACATTGTCTCCGATGATCGCAAGGTGTCTTGACAACTCGATGGCTTCCCGCGAGACATCATTGAGATGATCCTTGAGATTGATCCACGCGCCCATTTGTGACTCGGCCTCGTCTTCGATGGAATGGTTCCTTCCATCCTTCCCGGACGGAATGACTTCGACTGCTTTTCCATCAGCATCTCCTGCACCGACCCATCCGTTGATCGACGAGTAGCCCCCTTTCTTGGGATGCAGAAGGATAACCTGACCAGGACGGCAGACTTTCACATTTTTCCAGGATCCATCAAAGGCATCCCAGATCCAGCCGTCATACTTCTTTAGGTACTTCGTTATCTCGCTGATGGAGACGGAACAGAGTTCTCCTCGCGCTGGACGCTGGAACGACTCGGATGGTCCGCTTTCAGGGTATTCTCTCCAATAGACCGAAACGTCCTTGTCCTCGCCATCTCTGATGAACCGGGAGACATCGAGGTCGTTGCCTGTGAGATCCGGGGTTGTATCGAACAGCTCCAGAAAGTCCTTCTTGCGCACGACAGCTCTTATGACGTCTGGCTCATGATAGCCCTCCGACGCTTTGCCCAGAACTTTAGGTCCAGCATCTTCGAGCTCTTCGATAAGGGATCTTGCAACTCCAAGCGTTGAAGAGTCATATGGAAGAGCGAAATCGCTCGATCTGTCAGTCGATTCGAAATCGATCCACAAGACAGACGCATCATCGTACTCGCCTCTTCTGTTGCATCGCCCAAACCTTTGAACAAGAGACGGCCAGGGAGCAAGCTCGGTGACGAGTGTGTGGGCAGACACATCCACTCCTGCTTCAACGACTTGGGTCGCTACTATGATTCGGTCCATCATCTCGTCAAGCAGCATCATCCGAGCTTGTCGATCGCCTTCTCGGAATCGAGAATGAAGGACCGCAGTATCATCCTTCGTCCGCCCATTCTTGAGAAGCTCTTCGAAGATCTTTTGAGCGCGACTGACCCGGTTTACTACAGCAAGCGTTAAAGTCCCCTTTTTGTGCACCGAGTCGAGGAGGGCGGCAAACTCTCTTGGATAATTCTTCTCGTTCTCCTTGTCCAGCATCAGGCTCGCCTTTATCAATAGTTTGCGCGCTTCGAACTTCTTTGAAACCGCAGGAATTGTCTTTTCATCCGGTTCAAGGGAAATACTGGACAGGCCGCCAACCGGAATCGGATGATCCACTGTCGCAAGCTGCTTCTCGCCAAGAGTGGCACTCATCCAGACGTATTGGACCGTGCCGATGGTCCCAAACGCGCTGCAAAATGCTTGCATCTGCGCAGACGTCTCCACGCCCACCCCCATCAACTGCACCTCGTCCATCACCCACAGGCAGTCGTTGTTGAGCAGCCCGAAGTGCACCGGCCATCTATACCGGCTCATGCCGTAGCCGCGGTTGAGCGCCCGGGAGAGCAGCATATCCTGCGTGCCGATGATGATGGCGTCCCTCTCAGGGTAAAGGTCCCATTCATCTCTGTCCTCGCCTCCCATGAGCACAGTGACGCAGATGCGAGTTTTATCCTGGTCGGCATTTTCCGTCCACTTGCTCCAAATGCCAGAATCCGCAAGCTTGTCATCGCCCGGTTTTTCTGAAAAGAGGCCCAGGTTTTTCAGCCACATCTTCGCTTTATCCCGTGTCTGCTCCACCAGCGTTCGCATGGGCAGGCAGTACACCAGGCGGCGGGGCGTGGCAGCGCGTGTCTCCTCGCCCGCGAAGCGCCTGTGCCACAGCCACGCCAGGACCACGGCATCGGTCTTGCCGAGACCCGTGGGAATGTCGATCAGCTCCGGCAGCTCCTTTGCGGTGGCCAGCCTCGTCTGAAAAGGATAAGGTTTGTGCCCTTCCGGACTACTATCATCATATGTGGCTGTTCTAAAGAACTCCTGAAAACGCCCTTCCGTCTGAGAAACATCTTCTGCCAAATGCCTGGCCTCCGCCTGAGAGCTTTGCGCGGCAGATCTTCGCTCATGCAAAGCCAAAGAGAGGTGTGCATCATTAGAGATAAACATATTCTGAGCGGGGCGAAACTGATCCATAAATTGACCCAATTCGTCTTTATGCGTTCTTTTTTAGCTTTGTGCCTTTGTGGTGAAAATCGTAAACCCCTGGTTTAGCCCAATGGTAGGTTCTTCCGTCTATCCCATGCACAAAATCGCTCTCAAATTTTATAATAATGTCCAGCTACTATTATTAGCTGCAGAGGCACAGAGTTCACAGAGACGCGCAGCTTTTCCTATCAGGGTAGACTGGAAAAAATGATATTAAATAGCTTCGGAGGATATAACCATCTCCGCGTTCGTACTCTGTGCGCTCTGTGCCTCTGTGGTTTTATTCCGTAATGATGCTATTTTCAGCCCTAGCTCATGCCATCGAGCGCCCCTTTCAGCTTCCCGTAAGTCGCTCGCAGCGCCTCCGATATCACCCTTGTGTCGGAGAGCACGGGCATGAAATTGGTATCCCCATTCCAGCGGGGCACGATGTGCAGATGAATGTGATCGGCAACGCCGGCTCCCCCAACCAGGCCCATGTTGATGCCCAGATTGAAGCCGTCCGGGTGCATGGTCTTCTTGAGCAGATCCACGCAAAGATCGGCGAGCTGCATCATCTCCTGCTGCTCTTCTGCAGCCCAGGCTGAGAGGGCAGCCGTGTGCCGGTAAGGGACGACCATCATATGGCCGTTGTTGTAGGGAAAAGCATTCAGGATGATGAAATGGTACTTGCCCCGGTAAAGAATGTAGTTGTCTTCGTCCTTCTTCTCGGCGGGCTTATCGCAGAAAATGCAGCCCTCCGGCTTCGTGCTCAAGATGTAATCGATTCTCCAGGGAGCCCATAAGTTTTCCATGTTATTTCTCCTCTCTTTGCCAGACGAGCTTTCTTCCCTGCACTTTTGGCCAGCCTTCTATAAACATCTTTATCGCATGGGGGTAGGCTTTGTGCTCCGCCCTCTGAATCCTGGCCTTGAGGCTATCGTGGGTATCGTTCTCCAAAACGGGCACCGGCCTCTGGTAGACAATGGGTCCGTGGTCCACATCCTCATCCACGATATGAACAGTCGTGCCCGTCCATTTTACGCCGTACTCCAGAGCCTGGGAGAAGGCATCCATGCCCCGAAATGAGGGCAGAAGAGCGGGATGAATATTGAGGATCCTGTCCTTGTAACGGCGCACGAATAGGGATGACAGAATCCTCATGTAGCCGGTGAGAACCACCAATTCCACGCCTTCCGCCTCCAGGTGGGCGATCAGCTTTTGATCGTACTCCTCCCGGCGATGGTTAGAGGGATCGATAAAATGGCAGGGAACGCAAAACTCCTTTGCGATCCGGAGGGCTCCTGCATCCGGCTGATCTGTGAGAACTATTCTAACCCGGGCGGGCAGCCGACCGGCGCGCTCTTCATGCAGAATGTAGCGCAAATTCTCTCCCCGACCCGAGGATATGACTCCCAAAGAGGTTGTCAAAATATTATCTCACTTGCCGATTGTGATCTCAATTGCCGAGACATTGGTCTCTCCTCGTTCGGTATTGAGAACCTCCGTGGAGATAGAGATGCCTTTCACTGTGACATCCGGCAGAAAGCGGGACCTTGAAACCTCAGCCACATCTACCGCCCTGGAGATCGCCCGGCCCCTGGCCATGATCCTGACATCCTTGGCGCCGCTGTTGAACTGTGTAACCTCTGCCAGCACGTAGTTCATCACAGGCTTATTGCCGACGAACACGACATCATCTTCAGCCATTGGGTTATCACCTTGGAATTAAATTAATCATAACCTACATAAAGTTGCTGATGATGGATTCACAGGTATCTGCCCCGCGCCTTGATCTCCTTGACCCTCTGCAAGACCGCTTCCGCATGGGGGTAAGTCCGGGTGTATCCGGCCACAAAAGCCTCCATCAGCTCATCCGGCCGGTCGTGCGTGCTCTCCAGGGTCTGAAAGTATACATGCACATCCACTCCCTGCGCTTCCACCGCTCTTTCATAAAATGACAGGCCGAAGTCGATGAGACAGATCTTGCCGCGGGTGAGCATCATATTGGATGTGGTCAGGTCTCCATGCACAATTCCGCCCCGGTGCAGCCTTCCCACAGTCTCCCCCACCATCTCCGAGAGTTCTATGTTGATGATATCCTTGAGCTTCTCGCCCGCGATCCACTCCATTCTGAGCTCAAAGCGAGAGACATCGCAGATGATGGGCGTGAGAACCCCGTGTTTGCGGGCATCGGACATAATCCTGGCCTCTCGCTGGGTCCTCTCCTGCCGGATACGCTCATCGAGCGCTGGCTGCCGGTAGCTCTTGGCATGCCGCTCCTTCTTTACGACTCCCTCTTCTAAAGTGATGATGGCTTCTGCGCCTCTCGCTATCTCCATAAATCCTCTTTTTGTTTCCAGGCCTTGACCAGGCCGATGCATCCCGTGATCATCATATCCCCGCCGGGAGACGCGGCAACAGCGCCCTTCAGGGCTCCGCTGGAGAGAAATGTCTGCCGGCACGGGCCGGTGACGAGCGTTGTGCCCACCTTGCCGGGAACGCTATCGACATAGGCTCCATGGCCCCCATCCTCGAAGACCTCGCTGCTTTTAATTGTTCCGTTGCATAGCTTTTCTGCAAACTCGCGCAGCTTTTCCGGGGAAAGCTCTGCGGTGTGGTGCTCGAAGATGCCCATGATCCGGTCCTCGGTCAGCAGGGCGGCCACAGTATGGCCGTTTCCGAAATTGATGATAAGCGCAGGCCTCTCATCCGGCAAATCGAGTGCTGCCCCAAAGATCGCTGCCGGGCCGGTGTCCATGAGAAGCGGCTGTATTCCCGCTTCTTCCAGGGCTCCCTGGACGGCCAGCATCCTGGTCATGGCCGCCGGAGGCTTCCGGTAGGCGAAAGCCTCCAGGCTCCCGCCGGATCTGATAGCTGCAGCCAGATGCTCAAATCGAACCAAACGGTTTGATCGGTCGGGAGAGTAACCGTGATCCTGCACGGCAACCGCCATATCCCTGGGCGAAGCGATGTCGAAGATCTGCAAGGCATGAGCTAACGCGGCAATGTCTATGTCCCCCGTTTCGATGACCTCGGCCCGGGCAGGGGCCTCCTCTTGAATCGCGACACCTAAGGCAGCCACGCGCTCCAGATTGTCATTTATGGTTGCGCCCGCCGACGGCGTGGCGTAAACCCGCAGCCCTGCGGCCAGATGCCATCTTACCGCCGCTGTAGAAGCCCCGCCCCCCATGGTCGGCCCGCGCAGGAATACATCCCTGCCCGCCAGACGGGCTCTGTTTATCCTGTTTCCCACCAGCACGGTTTGGCTGGGCAAAACCATCTTGGTCGAGCCTTCCAGGGATACATCCTCGTCATAAAGCAGAATGTCCTGGGTGCCTGCCCCTACATCAATTGCCAAAAGCGACATAGATTTATCTCATATCCATAAAGGAAACAGCATGATCATAGATGTAGTGGTCGCGAGCACATCCCGCTATCAAAAGTTTGGGCAGGCGAGAAGCCCGGAGGAGGCGGAGGATCTATCCGGCCAGGTGATCTTGGCGAAGATCAAAGCGGCAGGACATACCGCCCGCTACGCTCTTCTGCCGGACGGCCTTGTGTTGCGGGAGGCTGTGGAAAAAAGCGATGCTGATGCCATCGTTATCTGCGGAGGCACCGGTCTTACTCATTTGGATTTGACAATAGAGGCCATTGAGCCGCTCTTTGAAAAGACGCTTCCCGGCTTTGGTGAGATCTTCCGCTACAAAAGCCTGGATGAGGTGGGCTCTCGCGCCATGCTCACAAGGGCCGCGGCTGGAGTTTATCATGACAGGCCGGTCTTCTGTCTGCCCGGCTCGCCGGGCGCGGCGCGACTGGGTATGGATCTCATTCTGGCGGAAATTGGGCATATTCTTGGGCATATATATGAATAAAATGAAAAAATAATATCAATCATATTAATTCCTATGGGGCCGCAGTAGCCTTTTATATCATTAGCACTCTGATAAGGATATAGAGCTATCAGGGAGAAGATTGGCCAATGGAGACAGAGATTCCAGTGCGAGATATCATGACCCGGCCGGTGATCACAGCCGATGCCGACCTGGACATTTTGAGCGCTGCCAAAAAGATGGGCTCGGCCAACGTGGGCAGTCTGATAATAGTATCCGGCGACAAGCCCACCGGCATTTTGACGGAAAGGGATCTGGTAAAGAAGGTCTTAGCCCAGGGAATCGATCCCAGAAATCTAAAGGTGGCAGAGATCATGAGCGCTCCCGTAGTTTCCATCGAACCTGATGCCAGCCTACGCGAAGCTGCCGTCTTGATGCTTCGCTCTGGAGTAAAGCGGCTGCCCGTGATATTCAAAGGAAAGCTCGTGGGCATAATTACCGATACGGATCTTGTCTCCGGGTCCTCCCTCGGTTTGAATGAGATTTTAAGCGATCTATTGGAGATGCACCGGGAGAGCATTCATTTCGAAGGGCCCCGGGGGATGGTGCGTGGAATCTGTGAGGTTTGCGGCCAGCTCTCAGATACCCTGGAGAGCGTGAATGGAGAGTTGCTCTGCTGGAGCTGCAGGGACGGAAAAAGGTAGAATATCATTAATGCTGGACAGCAGGGGAAAAACTATGTTAGTAGAAGATATTATGTCCAGAGATCCTCTATACGTCGAGGATTCCACTTTTCTGACCAAAGCGCGTCAGATGATCCGAGACAACCATGTGCGTGGACTGCCGGTTGTAGACAGCAAAGGCATAGTTATTGGAATCGTTACCAACCAGGATATGCTGCGTGTGACCTCGACCAAGTCGAATGTGACGGTATCGGGCTATGTGGTGCAGGTTCCTATTGTGACGGGGAAGATGGATATTCATGATGCCGCCAGGCTCATGCTCAAGGAAAATAGAACATTACTTCCTGTGGTTGAGTCCGAGGAGAAGCTCTTGCTAAGGGGTGTTGTTAGCCTTTTAGACGTGTTCAAGAACATCGATTTGGAGAATGTGCCGCATAAGTCGGTATCAGAGATTATGACCGGCAAAGTTGTAACCACCCGCCCTGATGATCACGTAACCAAGATCTGGGATCTGATGGTCGAGAAGGATTTCACAGGCCTTCCCGTGGTCAAGGACGGCAAGCTCATAGGAATGATCACCCGATTTGATCTGCTGAAAGGCACAGCTCGGATCGGCAAGGAGAGCGAGAGAAGGCCGGCGGACTCGATGCAGATGCCTGTAGAGAAATTTATGAGCTCGCCGCTATTTAGCGTCAAGCCGGAAGACAGCGTGGCAACAGCCATCGAGCTGATGCTCAAGCACAATGTAGGCAGGATGTCCGTGGTGGACGACGGAAAGCTCGTGGGAATTGTGGATAGGAACGATCTGATCAAAAGCTACCTTGGTGAGTGAAGATGAGCAAAGGGCCAACAACGGGAAAAGAAGTAACAAGGATACCGCAAAAGAACGATCGCATGCCCATAGCCCCCGGCTCGGGGGATAGAGGACCCCTGCAATTCGACTCCCGGCATGCTAAGCGGGCGAGCGACGTGGTGGGTGTAGCCTCGCCGGATGTGGTCACCGTTCCGCCCACTACCACCATCATGGGTGCCATAAAGACCATGACCTTCTATGGCTTCTCCCGGCTTCCCATCGCTGATCCGGGCACAAAGAGGCTGATCGGCTTCGTGACCTCAGTGGACGTGGTGGACTTCCTGGGCGGGGGACTGCGGCACAATCTCTTGCGGGAAAAGTACGGCGGAAACATATTCACTGCCATAAATGCCGATATCACTGAGATCATGAGCACCAACCTCACCTACGCCAGTGACAAAGCCACTCTAAATGACGTTTTGAAGCTGATGTACGAGAAGAACGTGGGCGGTCTTCCCATCTGCGATGAGGATACTCGCATCAAGGCCATAATTACCGAAGAGGACTTCGTGCACTTTTGCCGGGGCCTGGATACCGGCCTTACCGTGGAGGCCTTTATGAGCCCCAATGTGGTGACGGCACCGGCGCAGACCACTATCGAGAAGATGACCAGGATGATCATCCAGAAGGGCTTCCGGCGCATGCCGGTGGTGCAGGAGGGTGTCCTCATGGGCATGGTCACCGCCTCGGATATCATGAAATATCTGGGCAGCGGAGAAGCATTTGAAAAGGTGGTTACCGGCGATATTGGAGAGGTAATGAATCAGCCCATCAAGAGCCTGATCAAGAGAAGCTTGCTGGCCACGGAGAAGAAAGCCGACCTGGGCCAGGCAGCCAGGAAGATGATGGACAATGACATTGGATCCTTGCCTGTCATGGACAAGGGATCTTTAGTCGGCATTCTGACGGAGAGAGACTACGTGAGGGCGTTAGCCGAGAACAGAGGAATTCTAGCATGATAATAAAGAAAGTCAAAGATTACATGAGCGCTCCCATATACGTCATTGAGCGAAACGAGCCCATTCAGAGGGCTAGGAATCTGATGTTCAAGTACGGCATTGGCAGATTGCCGGTAATGGACGACGGCAAGCTGGTGGGCATCGTTACCAAGTACGATATCACCAATAGGCTCAACCAGGCGGCTCCGGAGTGGCGCAGAAGGCCCATTGACAAGGTTCCCATCCAGGTGGTAATGACTGAGAAGCCCATCACCATATTCCCTGATGCCACTATGCCGCAAGCAGCAGAGCTTCTCATAGAAAACGGCGTTTCCGGCCTGCCGGTGGAACGAGATGGCGAGATCGTGGGCATGATTACATCCCGGGACATAATGTTGTACTTCTCTGAGCAGGATCTCAAAGCGACGGTCGGAGACATGATGAGCAAGAATGTCCTGCGTGTGCACCGCCACCATACCATTGGCCATGTCCTGGAAGAGATGAATGTGCAAGGCCAGAGCCGCGCCCTGGTCTACGAGGACAATACGACTCCCGTGGGCATTGTGACCCGCTCCGGTCTTACCTTTTCCAAGATCATGGGGCCGAAGGACGAGATGGAGACCAAGAACATCAAAATGACCCGAAAAGAGAGCACTGGCGGCAGAAAGCAGTATCGCTATATAAAGCAGATGCCTTTTGTGGCGGAGGACATCATGACATCGCCTATTTTTACCATCGGCTCGGAGATAAAGGCCGTGCAGGCGAGCCAGACCCTAGTGGAGAAGAACATCATCGGCATGCCGGTTATGGACAAGAATGAAGTGGTGGGCTACTTCTCCGCCGATGAGATCATTACAGAGGTTGGGAGGTGGAAGTAATGCAGGTAAAGGACATCATGAGCGAGCCCGTTACCATCGACAAATCCGAGAGACTGGGCCATGCGCTGGATCTGATGGAAAAGAATGATCTGAGAAGGCTCTTGGTCACCAACAAGGACAAGATGGGCGGCATAATCACCACGAGGCAGATTGCTCGCGTTCTGGGAACCAGAAAATCCCTGGGAATGCCTGCATCCTCTCTGCATGTGGCGTCCGCCACCATGGACTCCGTAATCAAGGTACTCCCGGATATGGACGTGCAGGATGCCATGGTCCTTTTGCAGAAGACCAGCGTTCTGGTGGCAATGGAAGGCGAGAAGGTTCTGGGCTGGGTTCGGCCCAGAGAGATACTGGCGTCTGTAAAGGTAAGCGGCATGGCATCCGACGCAATGCGTTTTCCCCTCACCGCCAACCCCAATGACCGGCTGGTTCACGCCCGGCGCATGATTCTGGATAGAGACGTAGGAAGGCTTCCTGTGGTGGAGGGTGGCCGGCTGGTGGGCATAATATCGGAAAGGGATGTGGCCAAGTCCCTGCGTGCCTTCAGGGATCTGAACGATACAGCCAGCAAGCAATACGCACGCATCTATAACATCCTGGTCTCAGATGTGATGACTCACGATGTGAAGTACGTATATGCCGATACTCCTCTGGATGAGGTTAAGAATATCATTCTCGCTGAGAACAGAGGCGGCCTGCCCGTTCTCAATCACCGGGAAGAGGTAGTGGGCATGATCACCAGGCGGTCCATCTTGGATTATCTGGTGAGGACCGGATGAATCTGGCAAGAGTTGCACAGAGACTGGGAATAACTAAAGAAAGGCTGCAAGGCCTGCAAGAGACGGTAATCAGAGAATCTGCCTGGCCCGAGCCACGGCTTCTCCGCTTTGAAAAGGAGGCCTCGGGGATCGAGGCCGGGACTGTTGTTTTTGAAAACGGCGAGATCGTTTTCGGCTATCCCAAGATCCGCCGTCCTCTCATGCTCGCTGCGGCGATAAAGCGGCATTTTTCCGATCTTGTGGCTGTGGAGGAGAAGATGAACGGCCATAATGTGCGCATCCTCTCCTTAAACGGTGAGATTGTGGCCCTTACCCGAGGCGGGTTTATCTGTCCCTATTCCACGGAGGTGGCGCGCCGGCTGGTGCCTGAGGCCGTATTCGAAAAGCATCCTCAAAGGGTATTGTGCGGAGAGATGGTGGGCCCGGAAAATCCCTACGTATCAAATAAAATCTATCCTACGGACACGATTGAATTCTATCTCTTCGATATAGCCGAAAAGAACGGCAAGAGCACCTTGGGTGTGCATAAAACCCACGAATTTGCCCAGGAGTTCGGCCTGTTGGCCACCGCCTTTTTGGGCGAGTTTCATAAGGAGAGCGCTGCAGAGAGGATCAAGCAGATCGTGATCAAGCTTGGCCGCCAGGGGCGAGAGGGCGTGGTCATGAAAGACCCGGAAAATATTGTGGCACCGCTAAAGTACACCAGCTCTCGCACCAATTGCAGCGACCTGGCCGTGGCTTTTCGCTACTATAATGACTATGCTCTGGACTTCTTTGTCTCCCGGGCCGTGCGGGTGGGCTTTCAGTCTGTGGAATGGAATGAGTCGGAAGAGGATAGAAGGGCGAGGGCTCTGTCTTTGGGTGAGAGCATTCTCCTGCCTCTGGTCGAGACCATCCAGAGAGCGCAGCAGGGCGAAAATATTGTGCAGAAGGTGCAGATCCGGGTGAAAAGCCTGCAGACGGCCAGGGAGTTTGAGCATCACCTCCGGAGATGCGGAATTCGCACCATCTTCGAGCCGCCCGAGCCCGATGACGACGGCTATGTGGTAAGAATCACAAAGCTTGTCATGAGCACAAACGATAAAACCCAGGCGCTCCTGGATGGGGAAATGTGGTAGAAGGCCAAAGCTTATGAGCGAAATTGCAGATATTGAGATGCAGGGCCATCTCATCGACTCGCAGATCCTAACAAAGGTCTTGGACAAGATCATGGACATGGGCGGCGAGTTTGAGATCAAGAACTTTCAGATAGGCCAGAAGAAGAACGACA
>JAPKYA010000104.1 GCA_026394565.1 Methanothrix sp. | reverse complement strand
AAAACAGTCGGCATTCTGGTGCGATACGTCCTGCTCTATACTTCCACCCACATATTAATGCTAGATACTACTACTATTTATAATTTTACTATATTGGCTCAGTTTAAATCTATATCCACACGATATTGAGCATATTCCACCTCACCGCCGTGCCGGATGGTTGAGAGCTTTCCGGTATGGCGCTAAATCCAGTTAACACCGGCGGCTGGTTAGGCATAGCTATCCTGAAATCGGCAGCAGCACTATCATCGCAGGCATTGGCCCCCGCGTGCTTGCCGTCCCTAACCTGGACTTCGATCATATTAGCGCCTGCATCTTTCTCAGAGGAAGTCCAGAGCCATACATTGTCGCCGGTCCAGTCGGCGGCCGGCCTGCCATTCAACAGGAACCTGAATAGCAAAGAACCATTTTCCGGATCGTATGCTGATGCTGTCCAGGTTATGGATGTTCCCGCCTCTTGCGGGCTCGATTTATCCAGCGCCAGGCTTTCAATGACAGGAGTCTGATTCGATGGTGCTTGAGCCATTGGCTTAGGCTCGGTTATGGCAAAGCCGGCCGTCCGGTTGTTATCAAAGCTATCTTGGCCGGCATGCAGTCCATCTCTTATCTGAACCTCGATCAGATTATTGCCCAAATCATCTTCAGTAGTGTTCCAGACCCACTTGTTGTCGGTCATCCATTGGGTCATCGGTTCATCATCCTGGAAGAAACGGAAGAAGATTTGATCTTTGTCAGGATCTACGGCCTCTGCTGTCCAGGTTATCGTCGTTCCTGAATCATGCGGGCCGGACTTATCCGCTTCAAGGCTATTTACCACAGGTGTTCTATTCTCCGGCGCGGCAGGTCTCGGCGTTGGTTTCGTTACTGTAAAGTTGGCTACTTTTCTGTTGTCGAATACTTCAGGGCCGGCATGCTTCCCATCTCTTACCCGAACCTCAACCCGGTTATCATCGACATCGTCCTCAGTCGTGTTCCAGACCCACTGGTTTTTTTCTGTCCACTTGGTTACAGGATTGTCGTTCATAAAAAAACGATAGAGGACAGGATCTTTCTCAGGATCTCTTGCTTCGGCAGTCCAGGTTACGACAGTTCCCTCATCCTGCGGGCTGCTTTTATCCGGTTCCAGTCTGATCAGCTTGGGCTTCTTGTTGGGTTTCTCCGGAATACCGGGAATTGTTTTTGTAGTATTATTATTTATCCTAATTACTATATGCCGGTCTCCCTGAAAGAAAGCCCCACCAGGGTGTGTATTCCCTTCTTCATCCGTTCCCCAGTCCAGGTTGAGCCAGACCTCTTTTGAGTCAGTATCAATATGGGTATAGATCTTATCTGTATCGAATTTGTCTTTCAGCCAATTTATGATGAGTTCTGCCTGGTTGTCCTAGGCGTTGAGCTGGCCGACATAGACTTCAGTAAAAGCATGTCCTCCGGTAGTATTATTGCGAGCCAGAATGATCCTCGTGGTCCCGCGGATGGACTCAATGAGCGCCGACATGAGAATGGCAAAATCATCGCAGTCGCCGGCTCCTATGCAGTTTGATTTCTCACCGACCTTTAATGAGGCATTAGCATAACTGAAGTAATCCATGCCGCGAGGGTCCGGTACATAATGCCAGTCATCTTTGAGATCGCTATAAATGGCGCTGACCTGCTCGATGGTATAGTCTCCGGAATACTTGCCCGCAATCCCAATAGCCTGTTCATGGACGTTATTTGGCTCCACACGAGAGTTGACAATTCTCTTGAGTTCACCTACATTCTTTTCTGTTGTGCCGACGGAAATATTTCCCCCACCCATCGCAGGAAACTCCAGGGACTGGTTATCAGGCGGCGTGGATATTGCAGGCACTCCGGAGAGGTCGGGAGATGAGATGCGGGCTTGCTCCAGTTGAGCAGAAGTATAGTTGGCCACGCCAATGGTCCTCTCGTCAAAGACGAAAGGCACGTCTGCTGCTAAGCCGGAGGCGGTTAAAAGGACAATGCCGATCAAGAGAGCCGTGTGATACATAACTATCTGGGTATCCTGCTTTTGCTGCTTTGTCTATTTTACATGGAAGATCAAATTGATTCGGAGAAGGACTACTTGAGGGGTGGTTTATTAGACTGTTTTCCATTTCCCCTCGCCGGAAGAGCCGGGAAGCAAGCGGCCCCTGGCGCTGGGAAGCACCGGGCCGGATCACGCCACCTTCCACAGGCGAATGGTGCCGTCATAGCTCCCCGAGGCCAGGGTGCGACCGTCTGGACTGAAGGCAACACTCATCACTCCACCAGAATGTCCCTGCAGAGTTCGGATTTCCGTGCCACTGGCTATATCCCATAACTTGATCGTATTGTCATCGCTGCCTGAGGCCAGGGTGCGACCGTCTGGGCTGAAGGCAACACTCTCCACCCAACTAGAGTGTCCCTCCAGAGTTCGGACCTTCGTGCCACTAGCTGTATCCCATAGCTTGATCATGTTGTCTTCGCTCCCCGAAGCCAGGGTGCGACCGTCTGGGCTGAAGGCCACACCATGCACCAAAGAATAGCGTCCCATAGTTAGGATCTCTGTGCCGCTGGCTGTATCCCATAGCCTGATCGTGCCGTTACCACTGCTCCCAGAGGCCAGGGTGCGACCGTCTGGGCTAAAAGCTACACTCGACAAGTCACCATTGAGTCCCTCCAGAGTTCGGATTTCCGTGCCACTAGCTGTATCCCATAGCTTGAACGTGCCGCCCCAATACCCCGAAGCCAGGGTGCGGCCATCTGGGCTGAAGGCCACACAAGACATGCCCTCCAGAGTCCGGATCTCCGTTCCGCTTGCTATATCCCATAGCTTGATCGTGCTCGTGCGGTCTTCGCTCACCGAAGCCAGGGTGTGACCATCTGGGCTGAAGGCAACACCCATCACCGCACTAGAATGTCCCTGCAGAGTCCGGATCTCCGTGCCACTGGCTATATCCCATAGCTTGATCGTGCTCGTGCGGCCTTCGCTCCCCGAAGCCAGGGTGCAACCGTCTGGGCTGAAAGCCACGCTTTCCACCGACGAAGCATGCCCCTCCAGAGTCCTGATCTCTTCGCCGCTCGATGCGTCCCAGAGCTTTACCGTACTGTCATCGCTCCCCGAAGCCAGGGTGCGGCCATCTGGGCTGAAGGCCACACTCCTAACCGAGTCGGAATGCCCCTCTAGAGTTCTGATCTCTTCGCCGCTCGATGGGTCCCAAAGCTTAACAGTGCTGTCATCACTCCCTGTGGCCAAGGTGCGACCATCTGGGCTGAAGGCAACACATAATACCCATTCGGTGTGCACCTCCAGAGTTCTGATCATTTCGCCGCTCGATGCGTCCCAGAGCTTGACAGTATGGTCATAGCTCCCTGAAGCCAGGATGCGACCGTCTGGGCTGAAGGCAACACTCTTCACCCAACTAGAGTGTCCCTCCAGAGTTCTGATCATTTCGCCGCTCGATGTGTCCCAGAGCTTGACAGTACGGTCATCGCCTCCTGAAGCCAGAGTGCGACCGTCCGGGCTGAAGGCCACGCTTTCCACCGACGAAGCATGCCCCTCCAGAGTCCTGATCTCTTCGCCGCTCGATGCGTCCCAGAGCTTTACCGTACTGTCATCGCTCCCCGAAGCCAAGGTGCGGCCATCTGGGCTGAAGGCCACACTCCTCACCCAATCTGAGTGGCCCTGCAAAGTCCGTATCTCGTTGCCGCTGACGGCATCCCACAGCTTGATCGTATTGTCATCGCTGCCCGATGCTATTATTCGACCGTCCGGGCTGAAAGCCACACTCAGTACCGAATTTAAGTGGCCCTGCAAAGTTCGTATCTCGTTGCCGCTGGCGGCATCCCATAGCATTATCGTGCCATTCGCACAGCCTGCCGCAAGAATGCGGCCATCCGGGCTGAAGGCCACAGATCTTTTGAGATTTGACAGATTTCCCAGCACCGCAATCAGCCCGTATTTTTCAGTCTTTGGCAGTGTGCTCCCCACATACCCCTCTGGTAATCTTAGAGGCGTCTTTTCATAACGATCTCTGATGCAGAGCACTATGTGCTTATCTCCTTGGTAAAACGGTCCGCCTGGATGTGTGTTCCCTTTTTCGTCTGGACCCCAATCAAGATTCAGCCAGACATCCTTAGTTTCAGTATCAATGTGGGTGTAGATCTTGTCCGTATCAAACTTCTCTTTCAGCCAGTTGACAATCTCATCTACCTGATTGTTCTGATCGCTGAGATTCCCAAGATAGACCTCGGTATAAGCATGTCCGCCAATACTACTATTGCGAGCAAGAATAATTCGTGTAGTGCCCCCTATCGATTCTATGAGTGCGGACATAAGAATAGCGAAATCATCACAATCGCCGCCGCCCACGCAGTTTGCCCGATCCCCATTCTTGAGGGTCTGGTTGGCGAACATAAAATAATCGATGCCTCTCGGATCGGATACATATCCCCAGCCTTTCTTTGAGCCGTCTCCATTCTTCAGGTAGTTGTAGATCGAGGCAATCTGCTCGATAGTTTTCTCTCCGGGATACTTGAGGGCGAGGACCACAGCCTCATCACGCACTCGGGAATTATCGGGTTCCACCCTGGCATCCAGAGCCTTCTTGAGATCACCAGCATTTTTTTCTGTCGTGTTTCCTGGGGTACTGCCGCCGCCGGTAACGGGAAACTGCAAAACCTCACTATCTGATGGCGTGGTGACCGGCGGCACTCCGGCGAGGTCGGGAGATGAGGCGCGCAGGCTCTCCAGTTGATCGGCTGAATAACTTGCAACTCCAGAGGAGCTGCCATCAAAGACGAAAGGCACATCTGCGGCTAAGCCGGAGGCGGTTAAGAGGACAATGCAGATCAAGAGTGTCGTGTGAGACATAACTATCTGGTCTCCTTGAAGCCAGCCGCAATGGCCTTGGCTTCCAATCCCTCACATCCACGACGGTGATCGACGGCCAACTGTCCTTTCGGGGCTGATTGAGCAACACCATCGTGAAAAAGGGTTACAAACTCATTAAGAATTTCCAGATATGAGAGGGACAAGTTTACCTTTGTGACTTCTTCTGGCTGCCTCGTCACAAGCCTTGATGTCTTCATCGTATTTGCCCTGGCGATAGACGATCCCTTTGGTATAGGATACCGTGACCAACGCCGTAGTCATACGAGGGATCGGCATAGTTGGGATCTAGTTTGATGGCCTCATTACTGGCTTGCATGGACTCAGAGTTCCTTCCGAGGGCACCGAGGGCAATGGCTTTGTCGTACCAGATATCAGCATTGTTGGGATCGAGCCTGATGGCCTCATCATAAGCTCTGATGGCCTCATCCAACTTGCCTTGTTTATCGAGAGTCGCACCTTTGTTGTACCAAGCATTTACATTGCTGGGATCTAGTTTGATGGCCTCATCATACGCTTGGAGGGCCTCATCGTACCTATGCAGGCGGTAGAGAGAAGCGCCTTTATCGTACCAGGCAATGGCATAGTTGGGATCTAGTCTAATGGCCTCATCGAAATACCTGGTGGCCTCATCGTACTCGCCTTGGCGAAATACAGTAACGCCTTTGTTGTACCAATCCTCGGCTGCCATTTCTCTAGCAGAGGCGATGACATCAGAGTCTCCTTCCAGAGATACAGTCACGGGCGGAACAATTGTGCTTTGATTATCTCCATCTTGAGACGGCTCAGAAAGCTTCAGTGCCGTTTTTTCATAACGATCTCTGATGCAGAGCACTATGTGCTTGTCACCCTGGAAGAAGGGCCCGCCGGGATGTGTGTTACCTTTTTCGTCTTCACCCCAATCCATATTGAGCCAGACATCTTTGGTGTCTGTATCAATATGGGTGTAGATCTTATCTGTATCGCAATTTTGTTTTAGCCAGTTGATAATTTCATCTACCTGATTGTACTGATCTCTGAGATTGCCTAGATAGACCTCGGTATAGGCGTGTCCGCCAATACTACTATTACGGGCAAGAATAATTCTTGTAGTGCCACCTATCGATTCTATGAGTGCGGACATGAGAATGGCAAAATCATCGCAGTCTCCACCGCCCACACAGTTTGCCCTATCTCCATTCTTGAGGGTCTGGTTGGCGAACATAAAATAATCGATGCCTCTCGGATCGGATACATAGCCCCAGCCCTTCTTTGAGCCGTCTCCCTTCTTCAGGTAGTTGTAGATCGAGGCTATCTGCTCGATAGTTTTCTCTCCAGGATACTTGAGGGCGAGTACGACTGCCTCATCACGCACTCGAGAATTATCGGGTTCCACCCTGGCATCCAGAGCCTTCTTGAGGTCACCAGCATTCTTTTCTGTCGTGTTTCCCGGGGTACTGCCGCCACCAGTAACGGGAAACTGCAAGACCTCATCATCCGAGGGCGTGGTGACCAGCGGCACTCCTGCGAGGTCGGGAGATGAGGCGCGCATGCTCTCCAGTTGATCGGCCGAGTAGCCTGCCACTCCAGAGGAAGTGCTATCAAAGACGAAAGGAACGTCGGATGATGCTGCTGATCCTATGAGAAGTACTATGCACAGCCAGTGAACTCTCGGGAACATAATGACCTGAAATACCTGCTCTTGACGACTATGTCTATTTTGCATCGACAACTAAAACCCTCATAGCTAAGTAGGACTTACGCACTTGGCGGAATCTTCTTATATTGTATAGTCTATATTAAGGCTGAAAAATAAATGGAATAGGACTGAACGTGAATCCAGCAAAATGCAATGATCTTGACTATATTCACTTTCTGATCGCATCAGCCGA
>JAPKYA010000009.1 GCA_026394565.1 Methanothrix sp. | reverse complement strand
GGGTCGGAATCTGAAGTTCCAGAAAGACAACAGCCTTCACTGCCCATACCACATTAAAGATGGCATTCCGGCTTTATCATGGTTTTCATCTTGCTTGTATGATCCCTGTCCTGAGGATCATGAGAGTTTGTGGTGAGCGTAGCAGTAAGCACTATAAGCCTTGAAAATGCTCTTTTAGCCTTACCTCAATCTCCGGCAGGGCCAGGCTCTCCTGCCCCCCTCCGGCCATGTCGCGAAAAGTGAGCTTCCCGGCATCCAGCTCGTCCTTGCCCACGATTACCACAAACTCCGCGCCGGCTCCCGCCGCGGCCTTGAGCTGAGCGCCCAGGCCCCGGCCCATGACATCCATTACCAGCGGCACACTCTTGCGAAGCTTCCCGGCAATTTTCGCTGCCTGCACCTTGACATCAGGCGTAAATGCTAAAAATACAGGTGATCTGCGCGACACTTCCATCTGCACAATTTCCATGATACGGTCGAAGCCCAGGCCGAAGCCCGTGGAAGAGGTCTCTTTGCCACCAAAGAGGCTGGCCAGCTCGTAGGTTCCGCCGCCGCAGATCTGCCGCTGCGCGCCCAGACCCTCTGCATAGATCTCAAAGACCGTTCCGGAGTAGTACTCGAGACCCCGCACGATCTCAAAGTCGATGGTGAAATCGATTCCGTAGGCCTCCAGAAGATCCACCGTCTCCTGGAATTCCTCCAGCCGCAGCTCTGCCTCTACCGCCCGCCCCTGGCGCGCCGAGCTGCGACCGGCTGCCGGAGAGGCCACAGGCGCGCTCGCGAGGGAGGCATCGACTGGGGCCGCCCGCCCCGCTCCCATATCCCGGACGATCTCGGCTGCCCTATCCAGGGCCTGCTTGCCCTTCAGATCGATCAGCCCCAAGAGACCGAGATGGCTGCACCCAATATCCTCCAGGAGGGCGGCAAGAGCAGCACGCTCCTTCTTGTCTATCATCCTCATAACCGAGGAGCGGTGCTGCACGTCGATCTTGCTGAGCAGAGAGCGGATCAATCCCAGGTAGCCGACGTGAATATCTCCGGCCACGCCCACGCTGGCAAGCATACCCTCCGCGAGAGCTATGGCCTCCGCCTCAGAATCGGGCCTGGCGCCGCCTATCAGCTCTGCGCCCATCTGCCAGAACTCTCTGAAGCGCCCCTTCTGAGGCCGCTCGTAACGGAAGCAGTTGCCGAAGTACCAGAGCCTCTGCGGCTTAGGGGAATTCTGCAGCTCGGAGACGTACATGCGCATCACGGGGGCCGTCAGCTCAGGGCGCAGGGCGAGATCGCGCCCGCCCTTATCCTTGAAGCTGTAGATCTCCTCTATCACGGATGCGCCCGATTTTATGGTGAAAAGCTCCAGATGCTCAAAGGTAGGGGTGGCTACCTCCCGGTATCCCCAGCGCTCTAAAACATCCTGCATGGCCTTCTTGGCCCGGCCCCTTTTCTCTGTCTCCTCTGGGAGAAAATCCCTGGTGCCTCTCGGTCTCTGCATGGTCATATCGGCAGAAGGAATGAAACAAAATGCCCTTATAGTTTGTGATGGAACTCACTTCAGCTTCTCTTCAACCTCAGAGGGACAGATGATGATCTGTACCGGTTTTATAATTATATTGGAAGTGGCCACGGCACTGCCTCCTTCTACGGTGTTTATGGCACTGACTGAAATACCGCTAACGTCGATATCCAGATGATTTCCAAGCTTCTCCAATTGAGGAAACCCGGCCCTTTGCCCTGGGCTCGATTCATAATTCTCAGAGCTTTCCAGGCTGGCGTTCAAAGCATTATCCACGATCATTTCTATATCATCTCCCGGTTTCTCTTCCGGCCAGACCTTTTTCAATTCCTCTTGCGGGCCAGTGACGCTTACATCCAGGGAATTGGTGAAATCCATGGCGTTTGCATCCCCATTTTGCACCTCATTGCAGACGATATCTCTCTCTTTTACAGCATTGAAGGCCTTTAAGTCCGAAATATGACTGGAAGAATGCGATCCTTCAAGCGAGATCTTCTCTTTTGAGGGCAAGCTCTGAGGCATGAATTCGGAATTATGAAGCTGCAAGTCTGAAACATGTCGCATTGAAATAGATTCCTTGAGCTCGCTTTGCAGATCCGGCAAATTAGACGGCTGCTCAGCCGCGATCGCATTTTGCGAAATAAGAAGACAAATAAAAACGGCCCCCACCAGCAGACGGCCAGTGGGTACCTGTATTTTTTCCATTGTTTCATCCCTCGGGCTCATTGCCCCGAAGTTACTGCTGGTTGGTCACAATCTCTACGTTGTTCTGAGCCAATGTGGATGCAGAGTTTCTCGCGAACGGGAAAGAGAGCTGCCCGGAGAGACCGATGGCAGTCGCACTCCTGCTTCCGACCTTTATCTGCTCCACATTGTACTTGGTGCAGCAATCTTTGCAGGGGCAGGAGGGATCAAGAGCCTGGCAGCAGGCGCATTCACCAGAGTCCTGGTTCTTTTTGATCTTCAGGTTGTTCTGGGCCGTGACTGCCGCTTGGTTGGAGCCAAATGGAAGAGCGATTTGTCCGAATCCGCCAATCGCCAAAGCCCTATCATTTCCAACCTCAATTGAGTCGAAGTTGGTATCTGCGACTGCTGGAAACTTGAAGGCGCCCGCACCGGTCTCAAAAATGCCCTGCCCGAGGATGTCTACGCCGCCGCTTCCTATCATTGCCGACTGAGCCAGGGCAGGAGCCGCAAACGCAGCCAATGCCATAGCCAGCACAAAGAATATTGCTACTCTTTTAATAGTCTCACCCCATTAATCCTTTTAGGTTGTACTTAACTAAGTTCCAATTATATATATACGTTTTGGTGTTTATTGCTGGAAAACTTAGATTTATAGAAATATTCTAATTCAAAAATTTTGCAGACAATATGCGTTGCCTATAATACGTAGGCAATATACTTAGGCAATCACAGATGCTGAAATACAGCAAAACATAATATAGTTAAAAAGTGGAAAAATAAAACACAAGATGTGGGGAATATACTGCAATAAAAGCTTAATGAAGATGCGATTCCGGCATCATCATCACATCATTTCAGCTTCTCTTCAACCTCAGAGGGGCAGACGATGATCTGCACAGGCTCTATGATGATATTGGAGGTGGCCACAGCGCTTCCTCCTTGCACGGTGTTTATGGCGCTTACAGATATGTCCTTGACATCGATGCTTAGATAATTTCCTGCCCGCCGTGGATCACTATTGTCAAGTTCTCTGCCGCCAATGTCATCCTCTTGCAACTTATCATTCCCTTTGCCGCTCACACTTATATCCTGAGCGTTTACCAGTCCCCGATAACTCGGATCTCCATTCAATGAATCCCTATAATGCAAATCTCTCTGTTTTAAGGAATTTATCGCCGACAGATCCCGTAGATTTGCCATTGAATTGGAGCTATTCATCAAGATCTCTTCCTTTTTGGGAGTGGATGCCGACATAGAACCGGAAAGAGCGGGGCGCACAAGCTGATTTTGTCGATACCAGGGAAAATATATGGTATCCGCGCCGACTTTAAGCACGCCCAAGTCGATACTCTCTTGAGGGGGATGCTCTTTGAATTTATTGAGCTGTTCCGTGCCATTTAACTGCTGCTCAGCTAACGCCGGGGTCAAGAAGATGCAAATAAAGAGAAATCCCACTAACATCAAGCTAGTGGGTATGGTCGATATCTTCATTTCGGCTCTCTCAGATCTCGAGACAGGAATTACTGCTGGTTGGCTACGATCTTAACGTTGTTTGTCGCTGTTGCGAATCCGAACGCCATGGCCTCCCTATTACCTACTGTGATCTGATCTATATTTACCTTGATGCAGGAGTCCGCACAGCCATCAACAAGACCCTCTGTTACCGGATCTACTACCTGGCAGGGACTGCATACACCGGAATCCTGATTCTTCTTGATCTCCAGGTTATTTGTAGCAGTGGCCGGCGGGGTCTTTTGCCAAACATTTCCAAAGGCCAGTGCCTTATCATTTCCTACATTCAGAGTATCGATGTTTGTATCCTGCATTTCCGGGAACTTGAAGGCAGATCCTTCTGTCTCAAATATTCCTCCATTTTGTCCAAGGATATCCACACCGCCGTTACCTGCTATGCCCTGCGCCAGTACCGGAACTGAGAGCATGGCCATAGCCAACACCAATATAACGCCTATTTTTTTGATAATCTCACCCCATACATTCTTTAATATAGACGAATGTTAGCATTGATAATATTTATATTTTTTGGTAAGACATACTAAATGAGGGATGATCTATGAAACATGGGCCTTCAAATATCTCTGAAACATCATGATTTATGGCAGCCATCAATAAAGATATTCCTGCTCATTATCTGTATTACAATATATTTATTAAATATATTTAAAATAATAAGTAAGTACAATTATGAAATAATAACTAGGTATATTTGCTGATATAGTTTGCGCAACAATGGATACGTATTGATTTAAATATTAATAAAGTATTAAATCCGGCTTAGGAGAAGATCAGCTTGCGGACCTTCATGGTAGCCAGATCGACAATGGGCACCACCGCCGGCACGGGCTGAATGTTCATCTTCTTCTGAAAATCGGTCTGAGACTGCCAGGTTCCGCTATTGATCACAGCCACGCCCTTGTACCTGGCAATCCCTACGGTGTGAACGTGTCCGCAATGCAATATGGCCGGTGGCCGAGAGATAACATAGTGGTCTTCATGCTCGGGCGCTATGGAGACGCGACTGCCGTAAATCGGAGCTAGATGCCGCCTTCTCAGCATCTCGATCATGGCCTTCTCAGGCGCAGCGTAAGAGATGCCCGGCAGGCGCAAGACCAGATCGTCAATGCTTCGACCATGGTAGATCAAGACCGATACCCCGCTTAAGGTCACCCAGGCGGGATTGCCCACAAAGAGCATGTCTTTTCGGAAATAACTCTGCACATCCTCCGGAAGAGAAGGCTGAGGCTCTGCCTGACGCACAATATCGTGATTGCCTGGAGCAATGATCACCTTTATGCCCTTTCGTATGCCGTTAAGCCACTCTGCCGCGGCTTCGTACTGGGCATATATGTCCATTATGGCCAGATCATTCTGTTGGCCGGGATAGATGCCTACCCCATCCACCAGATCCCCGGCAATCACTATGTATTGCACCTGAGAGGCAAGGCCTGAAGGATCCTCCACCTCGCCGTTGAGCCACTGCAAAAATCTCTGCCAGGCATCGGCCATGAAGTATTTGCTTCCCACATGCAGATCTGAGAGCAGCAGAGCATAACCGCTTCCCTTCTCCAGGGGAGCCGTATGACTCGGCATATCCGGCCAGAGCAAAGACTTGACAAAGAGCCTTCCATTGCCATCAGAGATGCCCGTGACGCCTATGACCTCATCCGTTATAATGAGACTCGACTGCTCGTAGACCTCGGCATCCTTTTGAATGACGGCAATTATCAAGCCGGTGGGATCTTCCAGCTCGATTACGCGATTACCTTTGGCGGTGGTTCTGACATCCATAACCATGCCGATGAGAGACACCTCTCGACCGGTTGTGCTCTTGCCCAGGGACTCGATGGGGCGGGAGCTGAGCCGTCGAGAGAGAATCTCCCTGATTTTTGAGTATCTATCGCGAAAATAGTGCACGAAATCATCGTAATCACCCACGCAAGTTGAGCGGCCGGTTATGTCGCATTTCAGTTCGGCGGACCAATCCTGTAAGCCTGGAGAAGACACGGTGGGCAAGGAAGGGAGGGTTGGCAAAGGTGAGAAAGGTGAGGGTGAAGGCAAGGATTGCGAAGACGGCACATGCTCTGCAGGGGAAGTGCTTTTTGCAGCGACAAAATCGATATGGCATGATATCATCGTGGGTCCAATTACCGCCACAGATCTATCCGCGCTGCTGATGATGCGCCGCAGCAGCTCCTCTTTGCTGCCGGAATAGCGGCAGATGATCTCCAGGGCCTCCGGCTCCAATTGATAACCCTGCTCGGCAAACCTCTGCACGATCTCTCGGCCGACCGGGGAGCGAATGCCCCGAGGCAATATCTGTTGCATCGAAAGGAGTATAAGAGCCTACCAACTGATAAATACGGTTGATGAAGATCGCAGAGTGGTTTGACAATTTGCCTCTTCCGGGCCCGGTCAAGGACATAATTTTCGTGGTTGTGGTAGTGGGTGGCATATCCCTGTTATCTCAAATGGTTTTAGGCCTCTGGACACCTATGGTTGCAGTGGAGTCGGGAAGCATGGTGCCCAACCTCAATATTGGAGACATAGTGGTAGTTCAGGGGGCATCGCGCACAGATGTGATTCCCTGGGACGAGGCTGAGAAAACCGGCTATACTGCCTTCAACAATCCGGGAGATGTCATACTCTATCGGCCCTATGGTAAGGTTAGCCTGAATCTGCTGGACCAGTTCAAAATGCTTCTAGGATTTGCTCCCGGCAACGAGAAGGCCACGCCTATCATTCACCGCGCCCTGCGATATGTGAAAGCAGGAGAGCCAATGTGGGAAGGCGGCCCCGCCGCGCCCTTCTCCGGCTATATCACCAAAGGTGATCACAATGATGTGATCGACCAGAATGCTGGTCAGATCTTGGGCGTACCCAAAGAAACGTATATGCAGGCAAATAGAAACATGTTCGCAAAAATAGGAGATGGAATATATTTGGACAAGAATACCGGACTTGTAGTCTATAACAGCCCTCCTCTTAATCTTACCGTTCTCGGTTGGAGTAATGGAACCCATATGGGCCAAGGTATCTGCTTCCTGACGCCCGTAAAGGAGGAATGGGTCATTGGCGTGGCAAGGGCCAAGATCCCGCTGGTAGGCTACGTCAGGCTTCTGCCCAATATCATCTTGGATGGGATTAAAAAGCTCATAAGCTAAGGCTTTTTAGCCTGCATAGCCCAATGATCCTGGTGAAAGGGCAGAAGATCCATGACCTGCAAGAGATCCAGCCCTTGCAGATTTTTCATCTCTGTCTGAAGAACTGCCTGCGGGCCGGCAGTTACGTCCACCGAGCGCGTCTTGAGCATGAGAATGAGGTCTCCGCCCGACTTCAAGTAGCGGGCGCAGTTTCTGGAGGCGATCTCGCCCTGATTTCGTTGAGCTACGTCCTGATAGACCAGGTCTACCGGCTCGACAAGAAAAGCATACTCCTCGGGATTGGCAGCATCGGCTAGGATGGGCACGATATTTTTACGCCTCTCGCAAAGCCGGACTAAATCGCGCATGGAGCGAGGCGAGAACTCCACGGCATAGACCAGTCCATCGCTGACGATATCGCCGACGTGGCTGACTGTGGTGCCCGTGGCAGCCCCCAGATAGAGTACCCTTGCATCGCGAGCCAGCACAGGCCGCATGCTGCGAGCCTTGAGCAGGAGAGCGGCGAGCTTGGAGCGGAAAGGGTCCCAGAGCCGGCTGCCTTCCAGGATGCGTTCCCCATAAACGGGCACGATATCATCCGACCTGGTCGCCAGTCTCTTCTGACCCTCCACCTCTAAGATGAAGACCCCGGGTGAAATCTCCTCTGGAGGCATGGAAATAGCCGTTAGAGCTCTTTGCCCAGGGAGGTCGTGGTGAGTTTGACGTGCTTTACGCCCTTTAGAGACATCATCTTCTCGGCGGCCTTTCTCACATCCTGACCCTCGCCCCGCAGGACGATAACCTCCAGGCAGTTCTCGTGGTCCAAATGCACATGCAGGCTGGACTGGATTATGCTTCCCGCGTCATGCTGAATCTCCGTCAGGTTATCCACCAGCCCGCGTTGACCATGAGAGTAGACGAGGGTGATTACGCCCACCCTCTCGCCCTGCACATCGCTCATCCACTCGTAATGGACGATGTAGTTTCTGATGGCATCTCTTATGCCCTCCGAGCGCGACGAGTAGCCGCGGTGCAAGATTATCTCGTCAAACCGGGAGAGCAGCTTCTCCGGCAGCGAAACGCCGATCCTCATTAATTCCTGTTCCATATATAATCGCAGCCAATATACCGATGTTATTTAGTAATAAACTTAATGGAGAAAAACGAACCATAAAGGTTTTCCCTAGGACAACAAAAAACGATGGTAATATGTCAGATATCGCTATCATAGGCGAGAGAACATATCTCTATGAAAAGCTCTTCGCAAATGTAGGAGTAAGCTTTCAGTTTCTCTCCACCGCCGTCTTAGGCAGCCCCTTTCTGCCCAAATTTAAAATGGTACTGATTCCCACGGGCTTTGCCAATCCTCAGTACTGCAAAACTCTGCAGGCACTGCAGAGGTTGAAGTCGAATATATCCGACTTTGTGAAGAAAGGTGGAGTGCTGACCGTCTTCGGCCCGATGGTGCCCGAGCACAACTATGACTGGCTGCCCCTGCCGCTCCGCTATGTCTGCGCCCTTGGCTCGCAAAGCGTTGCTCTCACCGGGGATGAGTGCTCCTGCTTGCTATGCACCAGTACGCCGGAATGCGACGGCTACCTGATTGCGGGGGAAGGCTTTGAGACTGTCTTGAAAGACGAAAAAGACAGAGCCGTCCTGGTCAGGGCAAAGCTCGGGGAAGGGCTGATCGTGGCCACATCGGTGCACGAATTTCCTGCAGCGGAGTATATAAAGTGGGCTTTAAGCCGGGCGAGACCAGCCAGGCTTTGAGGCGATGAGTATACTGCAAGAAGAGATGCCCATGAATGTTGAGATGCCCATAAAAAAGAAGAGCAAGCTGCGTGAAGAGATCGAGAGTTTGCTCTCTATGCAGGGAATTACGCTGGAAAAGCGGATAACTGTTATGAGCCTGGATACTGGGGAGGCCTATTACTTCAATGACTATCCTGAGGCCCTGCAGTTTCTCAAAGAAAAAAAAGGTCGGTGGTACCTGACATCGCCGGGAATAAGACGCAATCTATCTGCAGATCAAATATAGTACAAAGCAATCTTCGATCGCCTTAAGATTAGGACCGGTCTGCTTGCGGAATTGGCCACATCGTAGGCGGTGCTTCCTATCCTTCCCTTCTTTATGGCCACTGCCCCCTGAGAACTCATGGCAATTAGAGAGACGTCCTGCATCTCTGCTTCATAGCGAATGGCCTCCACTGGATGTCCCACCACCACTTTGAATGTCGCATTCATGCCTTCCTTGCATAGTTCCGAGGATAGCTCATTGATCTTCTGCTTGGCCTGGGCAACATTGGCCTCAATCTCTTCATCAGTCTCACCTTTGGAGACGACATTGAGAAGCAAAAGCTCTCCAATTCCCGGCAAACCCTTCAAGAAAGAGAGAGCAGCTTCCGCAGGTTGAGAAAAGTCGGTGGGAAAGAGCACCTTGGCAAAGATTTTTTCGCAATGCTCTCTCAGGTCGACGCCCTCCAGAGCCCTATAGCGCATGAGCAAAAGGTGCGTATTTCCATAGCGCAGGACATTTCTGGAGGCACTTCCCAAAAGCACGCTCCTAATGAGACTCTTTCCCCGCGCCCCCATGGCTACGAGGGTGACCTTCTCATCCTCAGCCACCCTCTGGACTGCACTTGCCACCTCACCCTCCAGAACGGTCACTGCCTTTACTTTAACGATCACCCCAGGAACCTTAACGGCGCTCTTCACCTCGGTCAGCCTCTTCTCGGCCGCTTTGACCTCGGCCACCGGGTCCCAGAACCTGGTAATTGCCGGCCGGGCTACAACATTCAGGAGCAAGACCTCTTTTACGCCGGGAATTTCGCCAACGCACTCGATGACCTTTTCCGCATGACTTGAAAAATCGGTGGGAATCAGGACCTTTTCGAACATAAGAGAACACCTAAGTATAATATGTCATGCCCATAATATTTCAAACTATTCTACAGGTTTTCGGGCAGTCTACCGATAATGTATTTGGTTGACGTTTTGGTCGTCGCCTAAATAGCGTGCGATCATGGTTGCCTTCTTCGCGCCCTTCGCGGCTTCGCGCGAGATCCAGGTTATCACGCGAAGACGCGAAGACGCGAAATTCCGATGAGAGGAGGACAATTATGTTATGACGCTATGACCTTTGGCAGATCCAAACTCAGGCATTTAAATTAAAAAAGAGGGGTTCCAAAGGACTGCTCCTCCACTTCCATCAGCTCTCTCCAGGTGGACTTGCACTGGCAGTCCAGGCTTTGGAAAGGCGCGACGTCCTGAGAAAGAGCGTGCGTCCGGATGGCCGCGGCCACAGCATCATCGCACTCCCCGCAGTTATGCGGGCCGCGCCTGGTGCCGGCTCCAACGGGATCGCAGACGATGGGGCCCGGCACGCTTTTTAGCACCTCCAGGGCCGACCAGAGCCAGGGAGGCCGAAACTCTCCCCGCTCCCACATGCGCTCCACCACAGTATTGCGCTGCACATTGCAGAGGTTAAGAGAAAGGATATCTGCGTGGCTGCGAGCCGCCCGGGCAGAGGCTATGGCGTCTCTCATGGCCTGGCCTTCCGAGAGCAGGGGCGGCTTGAGCAACAGGTAGGCTTTGACTCGCCCGCCCTGCCTGTGCACGGCCTCGGCTGCATCGGCAAAGTCCTGGAAGGAGAAGCCCTTGCGTATGGCGTTCTCCCGGATGAGGTCGCTCGCCGTCTCCAGACCAATGGCAAACTCGGTGGGTAGACTGGTGAGGCAGATCTCGATCGTCTGGGGCGTCACATACTCGGGACGAGTCTCGATGACCAGCTTCTTTATTCCCAATGCCGCCAGCCGCTTTAAGATCTCGTCGCGGGCAGTCACCGGCATCTCGGCGCTGTCCAGGAAGCTGCCGCTGGTGTAGATCTTAACCACAGATACGTCCATTGAGGACCTCTGCATAGCGCACTCGAACTGGGCGATCAGGTCCTCTGCGGTGGCCGGAGCTCCCTCTCCGGCATAGCCGCACATGGTGCAGCGGTTCCAGCGACAGCCAACTGTGCGAAGGATCATGGTCAGGGACGACGCCGGCCCGCCCTCCTGGTAGTCCTGGGAGCTCCAGACGGTAACGGGCCTTCTCAGATCCAGCTCTCTTTCCACTCTTTCTCTTGCCATTGCCTTATCCCAGATACTGCAGAGCGCTTATGCCCGCAGATGCGCCTGTGCCTACGGCGGTGGCCACCTGCAGCCTTCCGCCAGTCAGATCTCCGGCAGCAAAGACTCCCGGCATGCTCGTCTCCTGATTGAGCCGGTTGACCTTCACGTAGCCGCCGGGCGTCATCTCCAGGCCCAGGGCTGCTGCCAGCTCGGTGTTGGGCTTCATGCCCATCTCCACGAAGACGCCGTCCGCCTTCAGGGAGCGGGGGGTGTTGCCGACCTTGTACTCCACACTGGTGACGAACTGGTCTCCCAAAATCTCTGTGATCTCCGCTCCGAAGGTGGCGGAGTAGTTGGACAGCTTCTTTATACGGTCCAGGTAAACCGGCTCGGCTACCAGCTTCTCTCGCGAGGAGAGCAGATGCACCTTGTCGGCGATGTTGGCTAAATAGAGAACGGCTCGGGCAGCGCCGTTGCCGTAGCCCACTACGGCCACCGCCTTGCCTCTGAAGAGCGCCCCGTCGCAGTGCACGCAGTAGGACACACCACGTGCCGTCAGCTTCTTCTCGCCGGGCACGTCGATGGCGCTATGGCTGGCGCCCATGGCCAGGATGACGGCTTTGGCCTCATACTGCCAGTTCTCTGTCTTGAGGCGGAAGAAGTCGCGCAGAGGCACGATCTTCTCCACCAGATCAGTCTGGTTCTCCGCCCCGAACTTCTGGGCCTGAGCCAGCATCCTCTCCGAGAGCTCTATGCCCATAATGCCCTCGGGAAAGCCGGGGTAGTTTTCATAGAGGCCGCCCATGGACTGCTGCGAGCTGTAGATATTGCCTAAAACCAGCGTCTTCTTTCCGCCTCTCGCGCAGTACATGGCAGCGGTCAGCCCTGCCGGACCTGCTCCTACTATGACGACATCATGCAAGCGAATATCACCATAAGAAGCTCCCCTTCAAGGTAGATAAAGGGTATGTAGCCTTGGGGGAGAGCCCAGGGCAGGGCTTTTTGCCCGCAATGTTTTTAGACTAGAAGGTGATTGTAGGGGATGCTTCGTGAAACACGATAGCGCCGATAGTGTAGCGGTTATCACTAGGCGTTGCCAACGCCTAAACTCGGGTTCGATTCCCGATCGGCGCATTTAGAGACTGAGTTTACTGAGAGAATCTTTTTTAATCTCCTGATCTATTTATAGTCTTACGAGAAAATTGATATAATAGGACAGCCAGAATAGATCTTATGAAGGGGGATCTTGTAAGGATACAAAATAGTGAAGAGTTACAAAAGAGGCTTCGTACGGAAACCGATGAGCGTGTCAAGCCCAGATTG